>CAXTUE010000647.1:0-2787 GCA_964247355.1 uncultured Ktedonobacteraceae bacterium
TATCACGTCCTTGCCCCATCAACAAACGTTCGGGGAAAATGCACACGTTTCAACATCCCTTTGACGTTGTGTGTTGCCGAGAAGGACGTGATACATCGGTCCCTACCGATGACATTACACATAGATATAAAGGACACAATCATGCAACAACATACAACCCAAACAACGTACAACGTGGACGAGGTGCGGAGCCATTTTCCCGCGCTGGCCTCGGACGATATCTATTTCGATAATCCTGGGGGAACGCAGGTGGCGCGTGAGGTGATGGCGCGTATGCAGGATTATTACGAACATCACAACGCCAATCATGGTGGCGCGTTTCGCACAAGCCGTGATTCGGATGCGGTGGTGGCGGAGGCGCGACAGGCGGTGGCTGCGTTTCTGAACGCGGCACGGCCAGAGGAGATCGTGTTCGGACAGAACATGACGAGCCTGACGCTACACATTGGCCGCAGCATTGCGCGCACACTTTCTGCGGGCGACGAGATTGTTGTGACGCGACTAGATCACGACGCCAATATCGCGCCGTGGCTATTGATCGCCGAGGACCGGGGGTGTACCGTGCGCTGGGTCGACATACACCCTGAAGATTGTACGCTCGATATGGAGGATATGCAGCGCCAGATTACGCCGCGCACAAAGCTGGTCGCGGTCGGCTATGCCTCGAATGCCGTTGGCACGATCAACGATGTGAGACGGGTTGTGGAGTTAGCGCATAGCGTTGGAGCACTGTGTTACATTGATGCCGTACAATACGCGCCGCACAAACTGATTGACGTGCAGGCACTTGATTGCGATTTCCTGGCGTGTTCGGCCTACAAGTTCTTCGGACCACATACGGGTATACTCTACGGCAAATACGATCTGCTCGACAAGCTGACGGCGTACAAGGTGCGTCCCTCCGGCAATCTGCCGCCCGATAAGTTCGAGACCGGCACCCAGAGCTTCGAGTCTATCGCAGCTACACTTGGCGCGATGGAATACTTCGCATGGCTCGGCAAGCAATTCGGTGGCGAAACGGGACCGTTACATACAGCACTGCGGAAAGGTATCGAGGTCATCGACGCCTACGAGTTGCAGCTTAATTCCGCATTATTGAAGGGCTTGAGTTCGGTGCCAGGACTACACATTCGCGGCATCACCGACCCGCAACGTATGGGGCAACGCGTCCCGACCTTCTCATTCACGCTCGACGGCTGGAACCCGGTTACGGTCGCCGAGAAGCTCGCGCAAGAGCACATCAACGTGTGGGACGGCAACTATTACGCCCTTGAGATCATGAAGCGATTGGACCTGGAAGAGCAGGGAGGCATGGTGCGCGTAGGCTTGACGCACTATAACACGTTTGGCGAGATCGAACGATTGATAGAAGCACTACATACATTAAGAGAAACATCGTAGGGACCGCATTCATCACGTCCGCCGGACCGCATTCATCACGTCCATCGGACCGTATTCATCACGTCCATTCTTCGTCAAGAGATACGTCGTAGGGACCGTATTCAACACGTCCGTCTTTGGTCTCTCACACCGGCAAACGGACGTGATGAATGCGGTCCCTACCGTATCCCTCCGGTTCGTGCGCGGGATGTGATGAAGGGGGCATGTATGTACGTTACTACCCCAACGCTTCCAGCAGCACATTCCCCTCTTCCGGCGTGATGCGGCCTTGCTCGACCATTGTCAGGATTGCTTGCCGCTTCTGCGCGGTATCTGTCGATGGCGGCTCTTCCTGTATGGTATAGAATGGTGTTTCTGTATACCAGGAGAGTTTGACGCTGCCGCCTGCGGTTAGATTGAGCGAGGCCGCGCCATCGCCATAAGTGAGCGTCGCCATGTTGTTGCGCTTCTGGCTGCCCGCTTCACCACTGATGGAGCCACAGGCCAGAATACGCGCCCGCAGATTGGCATTGCGAGGCAGGCTGAGGGAAGCACCGCCACCAACGACGAAGTTCGCGCTCTCATTTGCTGGGACGTTGATGAACGCGGTCAAGCTGCCGCCCACGTTACATGAGGACATACGTGCGACACGCTCAAGGTGCAGTGTGCCGCCGACATTGCTCACCGAGATTTCAGCATTGCCACTGTCGCGTATTTCACAACTGCCGCCGACGCTCCCGCAGGAGAACGATGAGCCAATAGATGTCGCACGCGCCGCACTGCCGACCGCACCAATCTTGACGATCTCGGCACGTGTCACATGCCTTTTCTTCAACGACTCGTGGCGCGTTCATAGCACGAAGATGGCCTTCGGTGTGAGAAAGCAGCACCTCGCCAGTTATGTTTGTGACCTCAACGCTGCCAACATGGTCTATATTCACCCGCCCGTCGAGATCGCTTACACTGATATCAGTTGTGATTGACGCGGCTCCGAACAGACTCTTCTCGTATGGAACGTAGAGTTCAACCGAGCCAGTACAATCAGCGATGAAAACGGTATCGCCTTCACTATATGGCTGCGCGACCGGACTCTCCTCATTCTCGCCTGAAACGCGAACGCTGATGGCTCGCTCTTTCCAGGGATGGACAAGCACATCGCCTTTGACACGACGTATAACCACGCGCGGCTTGTTGCCGACAGAAAATGTGTGCTCTTTCATGCTCTCGTCTTTCTAGGCGTTGCCCAGTGCTTCTAACAGCAGGTCGCCCTCATCGGGAGTGATACGGCCCTCGGCAATCATGCGCAGAATAGCCATACGGTCTTGCGTAGGGTCGGCACTTGATGTTGGACGTACAGGTTCCTGCTCTTGCTCAGGCTGCGTTTGCGCTTGCTTCCCTTGTGTCCGC
>CAXTUE010000648.1:0-682 GCA_964247355.1 uncultured Ktedonobacteraceae bacterium
TTGCTGCCCGTGCGTTTTTGATACATTGTTGGTATGAATGCAGTACATGTACTACATTCAGGTACAAGGAAGAAAGAGGGCTACTCATGGCAAAGTATGTACTCGCCCTAGATCAGGGCACAACCAGTTCACGCGCGATTCTTTTCGACCACGATGGCAAAATCGTGAGCGTAGCGCAACAGGAATTTCCACAGATATTCCCCGCTCCAGGACTGGTCGAGCATGATCCAGAAGCTATCTGGTCAAGTCAATTGGCTGTCGCGCAAGAAGCGGTAAAGAAAGCCAACGCTTCCGCATCCGACATCGCCGCCATTGGTATCACCAACCAGCGTGAGACCGCGATTGTGTGGGAGAAGTCAACGGGTAAACCTGTATTCAACGCGATTGTGTGGCAGAGTCGCCTCACCGTACCTATTTGTGAAGCTCTTGTTGCCAAAGGGTTTGACAAGGAAATCTACAATCGCACAGGTCTCGTCACGGACGCCTATTTCTCCGGCACCAAGGTGAAGTGGATTCTCGATAATGTGGAAGGCGCACGCGAGAAGGCAGACCGTGGTGAACTAGCCTTTGGCAATGTCGATACCTTCCTGATGTGGCGTCTCTCGAAAGGCAAAATTCACGCCACCGACCCCACAAATGCATCACGCACTCTCCTTTACAACATCTACGAAAAGAAATGGGA
>CAXTUE010000648.1:692-1433 GCA_964247355.1 uncultured Ktedonobacteraceae bacterium
CCTCATCTATGCTGCCTGAAGTAAAGCCTTCGAGTGGTATCTTTGGTGAAACTGATGCCGAGTTCTTTGGCGCGCCTCTCAGGTTAGCTGGTGTTGCTGGAGACCAGCAAGCAGCAACCTTTGGACAGGTATGTTACGAAGTCGGAATGGCGAAGAACACCTATGGTACAGGTAACTTCATGCTTATCAATACGGGTACCAAAGCTGTCCCATCCAAAAATAAGCTCCTTACAACAATCGCGTGGGGTATTAACAACGAAACCACTTATGCTCTTGAAGGCTCGATCTTCGTCACAGGTGCGGCAGTGCAGTGGTTACGCGATGGAGTCAAAGCAATAACAAACAGCGCGGATGTCGAGGCGTTAGCGGCAAGCGAAAAAGACAACGGTGGCGTGTATCTTGTGCCAGCCTTCGTCGGCCTTGGCGCACCATACTGGGACCCATATGCACGTGGTATTATCGCTGGTCTGACGCGTGGTTCCACTATAGGCCATGTGGCTCGTGCAACGCTTGAGTCTATGTGCTATCAGACACGTGATGTGCTGGAAGCCATGAACGCCGATAGCGGTGTCGACCTCAAAACGCTGCGTGTTGATGGTGGCGCGGTTGTCAATAACCTGCTCATGCAATTCCAGGCCGATATTCTCGGTGTACCTGTGCAAAGACCAAAGGTTGCAGAGACAACAGCTCTCGGTGCGGCCTATCTCGCTGGTCTCGCCGTCGGCTTCTGGTCCAGCCAGG
>CAXTUE010000648.1:1443-2779 GCA_964247355.1 uncultured Ktedonobacteraceae bacterium
GTTGTGGGCTGTAGACCGCACCTTCGAGCCAACATTCAGCGCGGACCAGCGCGAGGCACTTTATGCTGATTGGAAGAAGGCTGTGGAACGTTCCCGTGGTTGGGAGCAACCTGCACCCAAATCGTCAACTAAAGCGTAACCTGTAATTCCTCTCTTTGCAACGTATCGGGAACGGAACATTCTGTTCCTGGTACGCACGTAAATTTTTATATTGTCTCATGGGATATGCTGGAGCATTTTCTCGTCTGGCCTATCCAGAACACAGCTATTGTTCTCGTAGTGCAGCCTCGTAATGCGTTCTTTACTCAAGTTTCCATGCGGCAACGTATCGCCGCCCTTCTCAATTAAGAGAGAGAGGAATACCTTATGGCACAGATCATAGAAAGAGGCAGACCTTCCGCCCTTGCTGGCACAGCAGGTGAGGCAATCGCCGAATTTATCGGCACAATGGTTCTTATTCTTTTTGGTGACGGCTGTGTAGCCACGTTCGCGCTTTTTACAAAGCTCGGTCCAAATGGAGCGGCAACGCCGTTTGCCAACACGTGGCCCGTCATCATCTTTGGCTGGGGCTTCGCGGTCATGCTTGGTATCTACGTTGCAGGCGCAATTAGCGGCGCGCACTTGAATCCCGCCGTTACAATCGCGCTGGCGGCAACGCGGCGCTTTCCGTGGAGCAAAGCTGGCCCTTACATTCTGGCTCAGGTTCTAGGCGCATTTGTCGCGGCTGGCATTCTCTACTTTGTGTACAATGGTGCCTTATATGCCAATGCGGGCAGTGATTTTGCGGCCAATGTTGGTGGCGTCTTCTACACAAGCCCGAAAGCTTTTGTTGGCACCTTTGGAGCATTTGGCGATGAGTTTATTGGTACAGCTCTGCTCGTTGGTTTGATCATCGCCATCACTGATACAAAAAATCAGCCAGTGCAGGCAAACTTGAATCCTCTGATCATCGGCTTCTTGATTGTGGCAATCGGTGCCTCATTCGGTCTCAACACTGGATACGCGATCAATCCAGCGCGTGACTTTGGGCCACGGCTCTGGGTCGCACTCGTTACTGGTGGCGCGAGCTTCTCCGCGAACAACTACTACTTCTGGATTCCGATTGTCGCGCCTATCCTTGGTGGTGTTGTCGGGGCATTCATTTATGACTACACCATTGGTCGTGTTATCGCGGCACGAGGATTATTGAAGTCCGGTGACTCAGTGACAACCGGGGAGTCCGTTCGGGAACCTGCAGTAGACTAGGTTACAACAGCTCACACATAGAAAGGAAGAGGAGATAATCATGGGAGAGCAAATTTGCAGCAGGTTATGATAGTTGTAAAGAGCCTGTCAT
>CAXTUE010000649.1:0-2768 GCA_964247355.1 uncultured Ktedonobacteraceae bacterium
CTCATACACGCAGTTGCGTGTATGGGAGGGGCGATTCCCCTTGCGGGCGCCCTGGTTGCTACATTGAGACGTTGCATGGAATGAATTTATTCATGACTCATGTTATCAAAGCTATAGTACAAACTTGCACTACACTTTCTATTTCATACACATATGGAGGCAACAACATGGCATCTGTGTTAGATTTGACACAACAGCGACATGCGCATATCGATCAGCGTCTGCACAACGATTACGTCATCTGGCTCAACTCTGTTCGACCTGATGGACGTCCACATGCTGTCGTCGTCTGGTTCCTCTGGGATGGAGAGACCGTGCTGATCTTCAGCCGTCCCAAAAATCAGAAGGTCTACAATATTCAGAAGAACGCGAACGTCTTGTTAGCACTCGATAACACGAACAATGGTGAAGACCCAATCACCCTTGAAGGGACAGCGACTCTACTTTCTCACAATGAGGCCGATGTGACGCTTGAAGCGTATGTGAAGAAATATAATGAGGGCATCAAAGGTCTTGATACTACGCCAGAGCAGATGGCGGCAGACTATAGTCAAGCCATTCGTATTACCCCGACACGGGTGATGTAAATAGTCCTTGAGCAAAGCAGGAGTGCTACGTCTCTGCTTTGCTCAATGTCTTATGTAAGACTTACATATTTTCTTCTCTATGTTGCTCTTTTGTTTTCATTTCGTCTTTACTGAGTACTACTACAACACCATGAAACGATGTAAGCATCATTATTTATTACACGCTGTTCACGCTACACAGGCCAAATTAGGACATAATGAATCATGACTCCACATCCAAATTTTACGTTTTGATGTTGATGATACAAATTTCTATTATAAGAAACAAGTGAAGGCACAAGAAACGGTCAATAAAGGATACATACGTATACTATGTACGGTAGGTGATGATGATTGTGAGGGTGCCAACTTGCTCTGGCGAGCAACGCTTCGATATGCTGACAGAATATTTTTCCGAGCAGGGAACGTTGAGCTTTGTTGTTCCGCCTCTGTTGCGTTGAGAACTATTCATGCTGCATGTTGGTACGAGCGTTGTTCCAGGCAAACGTTCCGCTCATCATGCCTACAGACTTTCTCGTCCCTGTTCCCCTCTCCCTTCCAGCTATGGCGGAGTGCGAGCGACAATGATGTCATCTGCACTCCGCCAGTAGCTTTTTTGGAGAAATCTTCTCTCTTATAAGTAACCTGAAATAGTCTCTCTATGCGTCTTTCGTATAATCAAAAAGAGGTGAGAAGAGATGATCGACATTACACAATTTTTCGCGGACAATGACCGTGTACAGATATATCGCCCCGGCACAACTGCTGAGAACGGACGCTATGTGCTCTACTGGATGCAGCGCGCCCAGCGTGGACAAGACAATCATGCTCTGAATGCTGCTATTGCATTGGGCAATGCCTTACAACTTCCCGTGCTCGTGCTGTTTGTCGTCTCGCACTATCCGGCGGCGAACCTGCGTCACTACACATTTATGCTTGAGGGCATAGGAGTCGCTGCGCAATCCCTGCAAAAACGCAATACGCCCCTGATTTTGCGTTACGGTGCTCCGCCAGAGGAGGTTGCCAAGCTTGCGCAAGAACTGCATGTTGCAACGGTTATCGGCGACGAGGCCGAACTACGTACACCGCGTTCCTGGCGCGCCGTGGTCAAAGAGCGACTCCAGGTTCCCTTTGCCTGTGTCGATGCCGATGTCGTCGTGCCCAGCAAATACTTTCCTCACGAAGAATGGGCCGCTCGTACGCTACGACCCAAACTGCAACGTCTGCTCCCAAACTATCTACAACCAATCGTTGATGTAGACACAGAGCACCCGTTACAGCATCCCCCTGTAGATGCTGGCGACGTACATAATCCTCTCAGCTATCTCTCACATTTGGAAATTGATCGCAGTGTCGAGCCATCGCAGCAATTTCATGGTGGACAGGACGAGGGCAAGCGTCGCCTTGCCACGTTCATTAAGGAAAGGCTTCCAGGATACGCCGAACGTCGGAACTTACCGGAGGTCTCCGAGACAAGCGAGCTTTCAGCCTATCTACACTATGGGCAGATCTCTGTGCAACAAATGGCCTGGGAGATCGAGCAATATGTACCGGAGTCGACGGGTAGTGCCGCTATTGATGCGACCGGTGGACGTACAGCGTACCTGGAAGAGTTGATTGTACGCCGCGAGTTGGCGATCAACTTTGCTCTGCACAATCCGCACTACGACTCGTTAGAGGGCTGTCCCGATTGGGCTAAAAAGACGCTCAAGAAACACGAAAACGATCCGCGTGAGTGGGTGTATACACGCGAAGAGCTAGAGCAGGCCCGGACGCACGATGAGCTATGGAACGCCAGCCAGCGCGAAATGGAAATTACCGGACGCATGCACGGCTACATGAGAATGTACTGGGGCAAAAAAATTCTCGAATGGACCGCTTCGCCCGAAGAGGCGTTCAACGATGCCGTCTATCTCAACGATAAGTACGAACTGGACGGACGCGATGCCAATGGCTATACAGGTATCGCGTGGGCCATCGGTGGCAAACACGATCGCCCGTGGGCACCCGAACGTCCCATCTTCGGCCTAGTACGCTACATGGCCCTCAGTGGCATGAAGCGCAAAATGGACACCCGCGCCTATATCTATAGATGGGGAAGAAAATAAGAGTCTTTGATTAATAGAACCAGGGCGCCCGCAAGGGGAAAGCGCCTCTCCCATAGACGAAACGCCGTCTATGGGAGGGGCGTTTCCCCTTGCG
>CAXTUE010000650.1:0-2762 GCA_964247355.1 uncultured Ktedonobacteraceae bacterium
CTTGGTCCACACCTGCACAACAGGGAGAGGTTCAAAAAACCTCCCCCTGAAAGCAAGGGGAATGCCCCTCCCATACGATGCGTCGTATGGGAGGGGCATTCCCCTTGCGGGTGCCCTGGTTTCCATTGGAAGCCTTATTTTCTCCTCTGCGCTATTCCCTCTTCAGTGGTACCGCTTGTGATGAGTTCGTAAAGCGTTGCTTGCCCTTGTTTGGGACGTAAAATGCGCCCCAGACGTTGAATGTACTCGCGTTTCGTGCTGTTGCCACTGACGATGATCGCGATACGACAATCAGGTACATCGACACCTTCGTTCAATACGCGTCCCGTGACGAGTTTGCTGTAGTGACCAGAGCGGAAACGGTCCAGGATAGCGCGCCGTTCTTCGGTAGGCGTTTTGTAGGTAATACTGGGTAAGCAAAAACGGCGACTAATCTCATCGACAACCTGATTGTACTCGGAGAAGAGAATGACCTGATCGCCGCCATGCTGACGCAACAGGCGTTCGATCTCACTATATTTGGCGGGCGCATTCATGGCGATATTGCGAGCCTCGCGCCATGCCAGCATGGCGCTCCGTGCCTCTGGATCGCGCGCACTCATATAGATAATCTTTTGCTGAAAGTCTTCCGGTGTACGAATTACGATACGTCGTCTTTGCAAGAACGTGCGGTAGATACGACGTTGCTCAGCATAGCGCGCCTCATCTTCGGCGGAGAGTACAATCGAGATATGTTGCTCGGTATAGTGTGCGAGATAATTGCCCTCAGTCAATTCAGCAGGTGAACGCCGGTATACCTCTGGTCCAATCAATGCGTCAAGGTCGGCATGTGCCATATCGCTACGTTCGGGCGTGGCACTCAAACCGAGCCGTAGCGGTGTAAACGCACTCTCGGCAATCAAGCGATAGGTTGGCGCGGGTAGATGATGGCACTCGTCAAAAATCAGCAAACCAAAGGCACGGAGTTCACGCGGATACAGCGCGGCGGAGTCGTACGTAATAATCGTGATTGGCTTAATCTCTTTTTCGCCCCCGCCAAAGATACCGATTTCATCGAGAGGCACGGAGAGTGCCGCAGACAATGAGATGCGCCACTGCTGCAACAGGTCAATGGTCGGCACCACTGCCAGCGTCCACAGGCCAGTCTCGTGTATCGCCATTGCCGCAACAAACGTCTTGCCTGCACCTGTCGGCAACACAACCACACCCGCGCTCGACTCCGCCAACCAGTTCGCTAACGCCTCATCCTGGTAGGGACGCGAAGCTAACGCAAGGGTCGTCTCAAATGGCAAAGCCGGTCGCTCCTCAAATGCCACCGTAAACGGAGTACTATTTTGCTTTAAAGCCTGCTTTATAGCAGTGAAGTGGATAGGATACGTACGCAAAAAAGCATGACGCTTATCCTGCTCGATGTCCCTGCTTATCAATGCAGACGAATGCGTACCAAAGAGCGTATTCAGTAATGCTGAAAACGAGAGATGCGCATATTCATCGGGCGGCGTGATGGTAAGATCACGGCCACGGAGGTCGAGTGTTGTAGTGGTAGACATATATACAATCTCTCATTAAGAGACAAAAAGTGATGATTGCTCTGGCTTTTCTGACAATGTTAGCTGTTTCTGACGCATAGTACTGCTTTTCCTAAGAATGGGGGTTATTATAGCATTAAAATCATCGGTCGGCCAACTAATAGATTGTCCGCCCTGCTTAATAAGATCCTCGTTTCCAGGTAGTGATGATGCATCTCCTTTTCTCACGTATAATGGTCTTTTTTGTGCTAACGCAGTTCTTGCACCATCCCAGGTACCTCCCTTAGTATCTGATTCCGCTACAATCACAACTTGTGCCAGACCAGTAACAACCTTATTGCGTTCCATCGCCCGACTTACAACCCATTGTGCATCTGGATGAAACTGACTCATCAAAAGAACATTTCCTGCTTCAATTCTCGGTTGCAGGTCGCGCATCTGTACTTTACTTAATTTGCGAATGCCATGTGGTAATACAACAGTAGTATGACCCTCGTCAATACTCGTTGCTCCTTCATAGGCAGCACGGTCTACACCACGGGCATTTCCACTAATAATGTTCGCTCCCTCTTGAGCCAACATATGTGCAGTTGTTCTCGTAAAGTTAAGGCTTGTGGTACTTGCATTACGCGAACCGATAACGGCAATAGTACGGCGCTCGAGGAGTTGCAAATCACCTTTAACAAAGAGTATAGAAGGCAGATGTGTTCGATCAAGTGCTGATTTAAGCGATGCTGGATATTCAGGATCGAGTACAGTTATCATGCGAATCTGCGCATCTTGTAACTGCTCCACAAGAAAACTCTGTGCTAGCCGTTTCTCCTTTGCTTGTTCCAATTTTTGTATATGCTCAGGTTTTAAAAGGGGAATCTTATTCCATTCCTGTACATCAGCATCAAAGAAATTCTCTAGTGACCTTCCTAGTTGCTTACACCAAGTAGCAAGAATAGTATTTACTAAGCGGTTTGTAAGTCCACTCTCAAAAACTAGTAACAACCAACATGCTTGTTCTCGTGCTTCCATATATACATCCTCTCTCACACTCACTGATCGTCGGAATGTAGTGTGCGCGAAATCGTGAAGGGATAGACAATCGCTACACCTGCTTTCATTAACGTCTGTGCCGCTTCACGAAGTGTGTAACCAGAATCATAAATATCATCTATCAGTAGTATGTTTCTACCAGCGATAAGTCCAGGCGAAGGTATCGAAAAAGCTTTTTTTACATTCTCT
>CAXTUE010000651.1:0-2759 GCA_964247355.1 uncultured Ktedonobacteraceae bacterium
GTATTGAGACGGCTATGTAGAAAATAGGGCAATACTGGTTGCAAGTGCAAGTGTGCGGGTATCTCAGCGTCTGATCTCAGCAATCCCCAATTTTGTGCTTCTTGGGTGATTTCATCCCATTGTTCAAAAGGTAAAGTGCTCAATAGTGATTGCTGTTGTAATTGTTCTATATACAGTTTGATGAAAATTTGATTGACTACAGTATTGAATGGAGCTAAGCACAAGAGCAATTGTTGTGCCCTTGGCGAGAGATTGCTATGCGAGTATTCGATGCAGAGTACGATGCTTTCGGTTTTCTTTTGTGCATCTCCCTTATCGAGATTGATGTCGCCAGCTTGTAGTGCTTCGAGTATCTGCTTTGGTGTTTGACGTGCGAGATTGGCAAGAATGACCTCAAGTGCAAGCGGAAAACCATCAAGTAGTTTCAGTAAGTGTAACAGGTCGGTATCATCGTGATACTTCGTTGCTTTGTAGCGTTCGAGAATGCGTTCGGTTAGCACCGAGACAGCTTCAATGTCGAGGCCGGGGAGGTCGTAGATGTTGTCGACAAATGTCGAGTCTGCTAGCCATTGCTCGCTGCTACGCGAACCGAGCAGGACAAGTGTTTTGCCACCCGTGAGTACGACCAGGAATTTGTGTAGTGTTTGTTGTTCCTCTATGGGAAGTGTGTTTTGAATCGCGAGTTGTGAGCCTGTGATGGACTCCAAATTATCCAAGATGAGCAGGTGGTGTTCAGAGCGTAGACGTTGGGCGAGCATAGATTGTTGTACGTCGAGTGACATCGGTTGAAATGTCGCATATTGAGCGTTCGTCAACAGGATGCGAGCAATGCTATCGAGGATTTGCTGTCGGTTCCATGCGCGTTCATCGTAGCCAAAGTAGAAGACGTGCTCGACAAAGCCCGTGGTTTGCCACCATGTATGCAGGTGTTGTAACAACGTGGTTTTGCCAGCACCACCCATACCGCGCACTAACAGCACATTGCGCTGAGTGAGCAGGCGTTTCTCGATTTGCAGAATGTCGACATCTCGACCCACAAAGCCATAGGTAGGGTCGCGTGGCTTCTCTTTCTCGCGTGCAGCTTGTTGTGTGTAGTATGCAGTAGCTTCGTCTGGCGTAAACTCGCGCACGGTCAAGTTTTGTGCTTGATTCTGGTAGACGACGGGGAGCAACCAGTCCTCCAGTTGAATTTTCTGATTGAAGAGTGCCTGTCGCTCCTTGCAATTGTACAATTCCTGGCGAGCATAGCGAATCGATGAGGCGAGGTCATGTTTCGCGAAGAGTTGTGTGTAGAGCGTCTCCATCAGCAATTGTGCTGCCGTCACGGTGACGGAGTAGCCCATTGCCAGCACCATCTGTACACCGTAGGCAATCAAGCGACTGCCAAGACTCGTCTCGCTACTGCCTATCTGCTTACCCGATTGACAGGCATTAAGGATAGCAATCGGCACATGATGCTCAATCAGTAAGTTTGCCAGTTCCGATGCCTCCACAAGGTCTGATGTGTCATCTTCCACGTTCTCAAACGCGAGAAACGCTTTTTTGCCCTCATACTGTTCAATTGGAGAACGACCGTAGCGCGATTTATCCTTGTACATATGAGGATTGACCTGCGTCTGCTCCTGTATGCTGTCATAGTCCTCGTAGGAAAGCACCGCTCCGTGCAAATCAAAATGAACGACATGATAGTAGCCCGCACCGTGCTTGCTGGTACTTTCGCGCAGGTGGTCATGAAGGGCTTGATAGGTGCTAGGGCGTAGGATATCAATCTGTACTGGAATGTTTGTGTTGTGTAGTGCCTCGACCATTGGGCGCGAGATAGTGCGATAGCCCACGTCGTGTTTGCCCGCCGGACGCGCTGTCACAACTAAGATGTTGATTGTAGTCGATTGGCGCATCACGATTTTCGTGTTTTGTGGCTTCTGGTTTTTGCGAATAAATGTTGCCTGAAGCACAAGTGGTTTATCAAGCTTGGGGTCCTTGAGTGCCTCCCAATGCCAATGATGGAAAGAAGGCGAGCCAGCAACCTCAACTTGCACATTTGACAGACCTTGGTTGATGCAATCTTTGTATTCGACGTAGATGTCAGGATTCGCGAGAAATACTTGCTTGAAAAGCGTCTCTCCGTATTCCACAATGCTTTTCGCACACTTTTTGGCCTTGACATCATCCATAAATGGGAAACGCAGGTGCTCTTCAAAGTACCATTCTAGCTGTTCCTCTTGCTGCTCTGAGAATGGACGCTGATGGTAATATCATAGAGTGGACCGTTGTCAAAGCTAATAGTTGCGCTTTCACCTTTGGGACCTACTGAGGAACGTTCGCGAATCGTGATTGTTGCCATACCCGTACCCTTCTTTCCAACAAGAGAGGCTTATTCTTCCTCATCTACCACAATCAATTGTGTCCCATCAGGTTGCTTAAGTTGAGTAATTTTGGTGTGTTTATGTAGCTTGCCTTTTTTGATAAGCGCATTTTTCAGTACGTCATAGATTGCATTCGTCACGAGTCCAATACCAATGCCACTAGCGGTACTCACAATAATTGTCATTGTAGCTGGATCGAGAAAGCTTGCGCCTGTGGATTGTGCCAGTTTCGTCGAGCCGACAGTCTGGGCCTCTTGCACCTCGTTCCATGCGGCGGCAAACTCTTCGGGGCTAATCTCAAGGTCGGGTGCGAGCGCGATCTGGTAGTCCATACAGTCTCCTCAGCAATCTCAATTTAGAGTAGTTTTTGTATTTACTATAATGAACGAATCT
>CAXTUE010000652.1:0-2741 GCA_964247355.1 uncultured Ktedonobacteraceae bacterium
ATTCAGGGCAACAACTTCAATCACGGAGTGGTCAGTTTGAACTTTGGGTTGCCCACACCAAACCCAACACCAGGGACCTTGAGTGATACACAAATAACAGCCACATTGCCAATGGGACTCAAAGCAGGAATTAACGTCGTGCAGGTAGTACAGTCCCTCGACTTCGGGACGCCACAAGAACCACATGCTGGCTTTGAGTCGAATGTTGCCGCATTCATGCTCGCACCCACAATTTCGACTGCTTCACCCTTTAACGTCACAAAAGGTGCAACATTAACGCTTACGATAACGCCGGAAGTCGGGCGTTCGCAAAGAGTGGTTGTGCTGATCGGAGACCGCACTATTATTGTGCCGCCGCGTCCTGCAAGTGCGCCTGCTACCTCACCGACTATAGATATTCCTTTCCCCACAGATTTTCTCAGTGGAACGTTTTTGTTACGAGTCCAGGTAGATGGGGCAGAAAGTGCGTTGACGGTTGATGGCAGTAATCGTTACAACGGCCCAGAGGTAATTGTCTCATGAGTACAGCTTTATCCGATAGTTGGTCCAAAGCGAATCAGCAGTATCTGGTAGCCGCAATAGCTGTTATACGTGAACAGTTGCGTTGTTATGTTGCACGGTTACAAGAAACTCAACAAAGAAATGAACAGGAGCAGGCACTACAACAGGCGCAAAGCGTCCTTCAAGATGCGTTAGTTGCCATGCCTGCACCACCCGCGCTGGAAATGCTGTGCACCATTTTCGGACTCTCCTCCTTTGAACGCGCCATACTGCTCCTCTGCACGGGCATAGAACTCGATGCTGATATGTCGATGCTCTGTGCATTGGCGCAAGGAAACACGACACGCAGCTATCCGACCTTTCAACTTGCCCTTGCCGCTTTACCGGAAGCCTACTGGAGTGCATTACCACCCAATGCACCCTTACGCTACTGGCGGTTCATTGAACTTGGAAATAGTAATGTGCTCATGACGACTCCTCTTTATCTGGATGAGCGCATCCTACACTACGTAACAGGCATACAGCATCTGGATGAGCGTCTCGCCTCGTTTATAGAGCCTATTCCTGCACACGAGAGCAAGAGGGCACTAGCAGCCTCACATCAAGTTCTTACAACCCATATAACCGCCCTCTGGTCTCATCAAGAGCAACAACGTACTACACCAATCATTTCCTTGTGGGGTAGCGACAGAGCCGCGAAGCGAACAATTGCGACATGCATCTGTGACACCCTCAGCTTTAATCTGTGTTCTCTCTCCGCTCTCGCCATACCCACTCAGATAAACGAACTAGATACGCTAGTACGCTTATGGGAACGTGAAGCGATTTTGAGTAGAAATGTCCTTCTCCTGGATTGTGAAGAGGCCGACACAGAAGATGCTGCTCATAGCAACGCCCTTTCATATTTCATTGAACGAGCCAACTGCTTGCTGATTCTCACCAGCCGAGAGAGAAGGCGTGTCTTACAGCGTCCAATGCATTCCGTTGAGATATGTAAGCCAACAACCGAAGAGCAACGTACTACATGGCAACAATCGCTAGGAGAGTTGGCACACACAATGGGCAGATGGAACTGCTTGCCTCACAATTCAGTCTCGATACAACCGTTATCCAGACTGTGAGTAGCGAGGTGTTGCAGCATGTGCGACTGCTCTCATCCGAGCAACAGGTGGAACCCTCTACAAAAGTAGTTGGCAAGATGTTATGGAATGTTTGTCGTACTCATGCACGTCCACGTCTCGACGACCTTGCCCAGCGCATAGAGCCTTATGTAACCTGGCAGAATCTCGTTGTGCCGGAAATGCAACAGTCTATTCTCCATGACATTGCCGCGCATGTACGACAACGCAGTAAGGTCTACGATACATGGGGCTTTGCAACACAGGGAGCAAGAGGTCTGGGTATCAGTGCGCTCTTCTCAGGCACAAGCGGCACCGGAAAAACAATGGCCGCCGAAGTGCTTGCGAACGAGTTACAGCTTGACCTTTATCGTATCGACCTGAGTCAGGTAGTCAGCAAATACATCGGCGAAACTGAGAAAAACTTGCGGCGCGTCTTTGATGCGGCGGAAGAGGGCGGTGTCATTCTGCTTTTCGATGAGGCCGACTCGCTCTTTGGCAAGCGAAGCGAGGTAAAAGATAGTCATGACCGCTATGCCAACATTGAGGTGAGCTATCTCCTGCAACGTATGGAAGCCTATCATGGGCTGGCAATTTTAACGACCAATATCAAAAGTGCTTTAGATCATGCATTTCTGCGTCGCATCCGTTTCGTTGTGGACTTCCCATTTCCAGATAGTACACAAAGGGGCGAGATATGGCGACACATCTTCCCCCCTATGACACCAACGGAGAACCTGAATGTCACGCGACTGGCGCAACTGAGAGTCGCGGGTGGCAATATCCGTAATATCGCGCTGAACGCCGCCTTTCTCGCTGCTGATGCACAGGAACCAGTACGTATGACACATCTGCTACGAGCGGCACGTAGCGAGTATGCGAAGCTTGAGAAAACGCTTACCGAGTCAGGAAATATCACATTGCATATAGAGGAACTGATTCTTTCCGGTTTCGCGCCCGGAGACCGTCTCAGCATCACATCTGCTCTACAGCAAGAACTGACACGCCTTCTTGCTGAACAGGGAGTTCCTCCTTCTCTTCAAGCAAGGAGTGAGATTGCACGTATACATGGTGGCTCATTTGAGATATCGCCTCATACACAACCAGAGCAGATTGGTATAC
>CAXTUE010000653.1:0-2732 GCA_964247355.1 uncultured Ktedonobacteraceae bacterium
ATGTTGTACCTAATACCTCAATCTGTTTTCGTGTTGGATAACGCATATTTCGTAAATCAGTTGCATTTACCTGTGTATGTCCATTGAATAATCTGAAATACATGTCAACAAATGTCGAGTTAAGAAAAGCTGTAAGCCCTCTTGCTAAAAGTGGGTCAAGCCCGTGCAGGTTGGAATGAAAGTAGTTCAGATGGTTTTCAAAACCAACAAGTGATTCAGAAAAATCCTGTGGTTCGTAAAGAACGGCAACAACACGTCTCTTTTCCTCTTTTGAGGAAAACCGTCGCATGAGCACATAGGTTTCATTGGGTACTAGCAGGTCCTGGCTTTGCTTTGAAACAATGATAGCATTTGGCTTTCGTGTCTGTACCTTGGGCCAAACTACTTGTCCAGAAGAAATATGAGTGGGATAAATGAGTGGAACTGTTCCCTCTTCTGGAAGCAAGCGTAGAGACTCTTGTACGCGAAAATCAACAACTCTTCCCGTTGAAACACGTATACCCAGGTCAAATAGCTGTGTAGAAAGCTTTGTCATTCGTTGCGCAATCTGCTGTCCACCCTCGTCAGAAACGATACGTATACAGGACTCAGGGTCGTTGGGCGCGACTACTTCGTCATATGAAGCCTTACGTGAAACAACAAACGCGTCATTGGGACCTGTGGTGCTTGTAATAAGAATTGTCTCAGGAGCTTGAGTAGTCTTTAATGCGGAGAGAATAATAGTTTCTTGCAGCACTTCATCCTCAAAAAATGTGTCCACTCGTGACTCGAAAAGATGAAGTCGTTGCAATGCCATTGTACGAAGAAAGGATGTACGAAACGGTTTGAAATATGTGCCACTGCAGAAACTACGCGACGTGATAGCAACCATCTCTCCGTTGTGTGTTAGTAGTTGCGTACATAAAGCTAGAAAACCAGTGTAAAGGTTTGTAGTTTTGACACCACTACTCCGCAGTAATTTTGAAAGCCTTGAACCTGTTTGAATTTTTCGATAGGGCGGATTGAGGATTACACAATTAAATTTTTGCGGGGGAGTTAGAGTAAAAAGGGTAGCTGTTGTATCAGAAATATAGTTCTCAATAAAATCGGCTTGCACCACGTTGCCGGTGAATACAATACCTGCTCGCTGACACATCTCTTCGCAACGTTTAAGTGTATCGGGTAGATAGTTTGCTAGCAAAGGATCAATTTCATAAGCTGTAACATGTATTTCTTTGGGGCGATTGGAACGTTGGCAGAGTTCAGCAACACTTGCCGCAAACAGAGAGCCAACCCCTGCACAAGGATCGAGAAGAGAAACTATTGGCTCTTGACTGGTCAACATCGAGGCCATCAACCCAGCTAAGGACATAGGTGTAACAAATTGCCCTAGACTCCTCTTCCGGGAAGCGTCCAATTTTTTGTTGACATCAAGCCGATAGGTATCAATGCGATGCAACGTGTCGTCTATCCAGGAGGAGAAATCACTTACTTCTATAATCGGTAACGACACGTACGACCTCCTACAGGTGTTTTTTACTCGCATTGATTATATCAGCAGAACTGCTACATGGGAAGTCTAGTATTACTGACTCTGCTATTGAGTGTAAGCAGAGCAAAATAAAAGCATCACGCAAACCTGCGTGATGCTTTTATTTTGCTCTGCTTAACCCTACTCCCTGTTGCGCATTCTCTCGTGTTGCGTTAGGAATTTCTTACGCAACCGGATATTCAGAGGCGTCACCTCAACCAACTCGTCATTGTTAATGAAGTCGAGCGATTGCTCAAGGCTCATCAATACAGGAGGAGTCAGGCGGACCGAGATGTCCGAGGTGGAGGAGCGAATGTTCGTTTTCTGCTTCTCTTTACAAATGTTGACGGCCATATCGTCGGGCCGCGCATTGAGTCCAACAATCATACCTTCGTAGACGGGTGTCCCAGGCTCGATAAAGGTATCGCCACGCTGTTGCGCATTGTTCAATCCGTAGGTCATCGCAGTCCCCTGCTCAGAAGCAACGAGCGCGCCCATACGGTTGTTGCCCATCTTGCCAAGCCACGGCTCGAAGCCGAGCAGAATACTGCTCATGGCTCCGTTACCCTTTGTCAGCGTCAAAAAGGCATTGCGGAAACCGATCAAGCCGCGTGTAGGCATGCGATACTCGATGCGTACGTTGCCCGAACCGTCATTGGTCATATTTATCAACTGCGCCTTACGAGTGGCGAGATTTTCGGTTAACACGCCAATGTACGTATCCTTTGT
Source organism: uncultured Ktedonobacteraceae bacterium (assembly GCA_964247355.1). GTDB lineage: Bacteria > Chloroflexota > Ktedonobacteria > Ktedonobacterales > Ktedonobacteraceae > JBBQVS01. Next base: position 2,240 of record CAXTUE010000653.1, read on the forward strand.
GTCGATGATGAGATGCTCAATTGGCTCGGTAAGCTTGCCATCCTCATCTTCACGCGTGATAACCTCTGGACGCGACACCTGGAACTCGTAGCCCTCGCGCCTCATTGTCTCGATAAGCACTGAGAGGTGTAGTTCACCACGGCCCGAAACGATAAATTCATCCGGCGAGTTGCCATCTTCAACACGTAAGCTCACGTTTGTCTCTAGCTCACGGTAGAGGCGAGCACGTAGCTGACGCGATGTTGGGTACTTGCTCTCACGGCCAGCAAACGGACTGCTATTGACACCAAACGTCATTTTGAGCGTTGGCTCGGTGATCGCGATTGTCGGCAGTGCCTCCGGTGTATTGATATCGGCAATAGTCTCGCCAATGTTCGCATCGGCAATACCTGTCAATGCAACGATCTCACCAGCCTGTGCCTCTTCAACTTCAGTACGCTGTAGACCTTTGTAGCTCAGCACAAGGTTAATTTTTTGCCGCGAAACTCCGCCA
>CAXTUE010000654.1:0-1585 GCA_964247355.1 uncultured Ktedonobacteraceae bacterium
CATCACGTCCGTCTGACGATGCGAGAGGAGGGCACGGACGTGATGAATGCGGTCCCTACCCTCGACGTATCCACACTAGTTTATCAAAGAGCATAATCAGTCCCTACACAAGCACTTTAACTGATATCGGTGTGGTAGTAGATGTGAGGCTGAGAGCACGGGCAGCACGTTCACCATCAAGAATGGCGTTTTCGACGCGCCGTGGTGCCATACAATCGCCAATGCGATGTAGCTGCGAAACCTTGCCAACAAGTTGAGTGTAGAGCGCATCGTTTGCACTTTGCGGCGTTGCCAGAACTACAAGTGCAATATTTTCTATTTGGCGTGGCTGTCCTGTATAGTTGTTCATGATAGTTGCGCTATTGGGACCGAGAGCAGCTAGGAAGTGATTCGGTGTGAGGCAAATACCCTTCGCCAGTGCGCGCCGGTACCACAACTCGATATCGAGTGTGATGCTGAGATCGCCGCCAACATAGAATTGTGGCGTTACGATTTCTACGTTACAGCCTTTTTCAGCAAGCAATTCTGCTGTACTCGTTGCTTGATGAAATCCCATTTGATCGAAGACGAGTACGTTGTCCCCTGGTTGAACTTGCTTCTCGCCCTGCAGCACTTGCCAGACTGTAGCAACATGCGGCAGGTCTGCACCAGGAACTTGCGGTAATTGTGGGAGCGAACCTGTTGCGAGAATAACGGCATCCGGCTTTTCGCGCTCGACCATTGCTGCCGTTACCTCTGTTCTTAGCTGCACCTCGACACCGGCCTCGCCTATTTCGCGCTGCAGGTTGCGTGCCGCATCGCCAAATTCGACGGGACTGGGTACGCGCACCAGCAGGTTGATTTGTCCCCCAAGCTCGTACGATTTCTCGTAGAGCTTCACGGCAAAGCCGCGCTGGGCTGCGACCTTTGCCGCTTGCATGCCTGCCGGTCCACCGCCAACAACCATCACGGAGGGTTTCTTGCTGTGCTGTAAAGCATTTCTTGTTGGTAGAGGAATAGTTGGAAAGATTTGCTCGTTGCCTGTTGCGGGCGTTTGAATACAGCCAAGACTCAGGTTCAAACCCATGCGTCCAATACAGTATTGATTGCAGGAGATACAAAGATGAATTGCTTCTGTACGTCCTTCGCGCGCTTTACGAGTAAAGGCTGGATCACAGATTTGCGCCCGCACTACATCGACCATATCGGCCAGCCCTTCGCGTAAGATGCGCTCAGCCTGTACCGGGTCTTTGATGCGTCCTGTACAAAATACGGGCAATTTGACCGACTCGCGAATGCCAGCCGAGACGAAAAGCTGGTATCCCGGCGGTGTATGCATCGACCCCTCAACCATATAGAGATTGTGAAATTCGCCAATGCTGGTATTGATGAAATCGAGTTGGCCCGTTGCCTCAAGGCGTTTCGCGATCTCTTTTACATCGTCCAGCGTCAAACCTGCTGGAATAAGTTCGTCACCACACAGGCGGATACCCATCGTGAAGTCGCGCCCTACCTCGGCACGTACCGCTTCAATAACTTCGAGCGTAAAGCGCATCCGGTTCTCCAGTGAGCCGCCGTAGGTATCGGTGCGTCGATTGTAATAGGG
>CAXTUE010000654.1:1595-2087 GCA_964247355.1 uncultured Ktedonobacteraceae bacterium
GGGTGAGAAAAACTGGCGCATGAGCGAGCTATGGGAAGATTGTAGCTCAGCACCATCAAAGCCACCTTCGCGTACATGACGAGCAACGAGCGCATAACCCCGCACAATCTCCGCGATCTCTTCCTGCTCTAACTCTTTACACATCTCGCGATGAATAGGATCGGGCAACGCTGATGGTCCCAAGACGGGACGACGCGAATAGATACTACTGCACTGCATGCCATTGTGATTGATTTGCGCGAAGATGCGTGTGCCATGCTCATGGACCGCGCGTGTCAAGCGTTTGTAGCCAGGAACGACATGCGGAGTAAAGCCATGTATCAGCTTTTGATAAGCCCAGTCGCTCGGATGTACCGATTGCTCTTCAGTGATGATGAGGCCACAGCCGCCTTTTGCACGTTCAGCGTAATATGCGGTGAGACGAGGACCGGGAAGATTTTCCTCGGCAAGGTTGGTAAGGTGGGCCGCGAATACAACACGATTAGGAATAAC
>CAXTUE010000654.1:2097-2727 GCA_964247355.1 uncultured Ktedonobacteraceae bacterium
TGCGGCATCGGCGGCGTCGGCGGCGGCGAGGCGGGCCGATGCGGATAGGCGTGAATAGATATTGATATTGACCCGCCATAAAAATTCTCCTGATTGGGTGCGATAAATCGAATTCCTACAATTGTTCTCCAGTGCGTCGGCCTTCCAGAATTGCCTGCTCGATACGACGTGGTGTCACACAATCTCCAATACGGAACAGACGTGGTACTTTGCCTTTTAGTGCGTAGTACAGTTCTTGTGAAGGACGTTCATAGGTTCCCAGCACAACCGCGTCGGTTGCAATAGCTCGTTCGCCCTCGATGAAGCGATCCGTCACAATCACCTGTCCTGGCTCAATACGAACAACACTTGTATGCGGAATGAATGTCACATCCTGGGCTATTGTGCGTTGCATCCACTGTACAATATCGTTTGTCGCAACGAGGTCGCGGCCCACATAAAAGTCTTCCGTTACCACATCGACATGTTTTCCAGCACTTGCTAACATCTCGACAACAGAAAGCACACCATGCGAGGCTTGCTCGTCGATGAGTACAACATTATGCCCTTGTATTGTCTCACCCGCTAAGATGTGACGTACATCTGTCACATGAGGTAGGTCATGTCCTGGTATAGGGAGTAAGCCTGTTC
>CAXTUE010000655.1:0-2724 GCA_964247355.1 uncultured Ktedonobacteraceae bacterium
GTTAGATAGAATGCCAACGCTTCGTCTCGCCGAAGATTTCAAGTACCAGGATATTCCCGCACCTGTATTTCGTGGCCCGATAACGCTTCCGGTGGTTTGGTAACACGAGGCCAATCGACAGGGCGCGTAGGACCTTGTGGCCAACCAGCAGGTAGTGGCGTATACGGTGTGATTGGCACCAGTCGTCCATCTCGCCACGTGGTAGCGCGAGCGCGTAGAGTTTCGTCAATAAGAGGTTGTATAAAGTCGCTGGGTGGACATTTGAAGCTGTAGCGCGTGAAGTCCTGGAACCAGGGGCTTTCTAAGAGATACGACGTTATCTCCTGGGAAGTCATACCACTTGAAAGCATGAGGGCGTAGGTGAAGATGCGTTTACAGGCGTGCCACGCAAGCTTTTCGGGATCGGCAAACCATTTATCGTAGCGACGACGTGCGGCGTCGAGCGAGGCTAGCGGCTCATCCATCGCTGTCCCATGTCCAGAGATAGCATAGCGCACAGGTAGACGCGCTAGACGATTAAGCGTGTCCTGCATACGTTGTATTGCTCCTGAACCTTCACGAAAGATATTGAGCCACGCCACATCGTCACGGTGAAAGGTGTCGCCACAGATGAGTATTTGTTCGTGTGGCTCATAAAAAGCAATATGGCCCAATGTATGCCCCGGCGTATGAATAACCTGTAGTTTTATGTTACCCGCGTCAATCTCGTCGCCATCCGAAAGGGCGATATTGACCTGATATGGCTCGATAGGTTGATTGAGCCATTCAGCACTACACACTTCACGGTCACGCGAATTGACCATCGCCATGTCCCAGCGATGGGCGGCAATTGGTAGAGAATAGCGCTTTTGGAGCATAGAATTGCCACCAACATGATCGCAATGATAGTGTGTATTCGCGATAAGCGCAAGAGCTTGTGGTACTACACCCGCCTCCTGTAACATTGCTTCAGTTGCAGCAATGTCACTCCCGAAGCCGCTATCAATTAACACGGGTTTTGTGCCACGAATAAGCACCATATTGGCACTGGGGAAGGGGCGCTCGAAGAAATGTAGCCAATCCGGTGTGTGCATGATGCTTATTCCTCATTAATGAGCAAGGCGTACATCGGCGGGAAAACCTGCGAATTTGCATTGCAGGACCTCCTCGCCACTTTGATTGACGTAAGTTGCTCTGGCTCGTAACTTGCGTTTGACCTCATCGCGCTGCTCGAACGTGACGGTACAGGTGATGGTGTCGCCAACATAGACAGGTGAGACGAATTTGAAGTCCATTTCGGAGGCGAGAAAGCCAATCATGCCGCCGATGTGCGTTATCATGCTGGCAGTGAGCAAGCCAGGAATGATGGGCCGCTTAAACCAGCTTGCTTCAAGAAAGGTCTGGTCGATGTGATAAGGATTATAGTCACCCGTGACACCACAAAACAGGGCAACATCACCGGCGGTAAAGGTGCGCCGGAATGTGAAAACCTGTCCCTCCTGAATGGCGTTAAAGGCTTCTTTGAGCTGCTGCTTGAATTGCGGTGTCGCATCTGGCATAACGTAGCTGCTCCTTGCTTGTTAATAAGACTTTCTAACGAACGAATGCAGGTAGACCTCGTGTAGGGACCGCATTCATCACGTCCAATTTAGCCTCTCACCTATCAGAAGGACGTGATGAATGCGGTCCTTACACGGTTTTGAAGGTGATAGGAAAGTTTTTGACACCATGCAAAATCATGCTTGCGATGGCCTGAAGTGATGTGTCCGGTGTGCGTCGCATCTCCGGCAGGCGTGCGAGCATGATTTCGAGAGCTATTTTCGCTTCGAGACGTGCCAGTGGTGCGCCAAGACAAAAATGAATGCCGTGTCCAAACGCGAGATGCTTATTAGGCGAACGCGTGATGTCAAATGTGTCGGCGTGTGGAAATTGTGTTTCGTCGCGATTGGCCGATGCAATCCAGGCAACCATAAAACTTCCAGATTGCATCTCTTTCCCGTCAAGCGTCGTGGTCTCACGCACAACACGATACATATGACTGACAGGAGAGCGATACCGTAACACTTCCTCAATCGCACTCGGTATAAGCGATGAGTCAGCATACAGGTGCTGCAATGCATCAGGGTATTCGTCAAAACAGAGAAAGGCATTGCCAATCAGGTTTGTTGTGGTGACGTTACCAGCGACAAGTAGCAGAATAAAGAAACCCATAAGTTCTTTTTCATTCAGATATTCACCATCGACTTGCGCCAAGAGAAGAGAACTAATGAGCTAGTCTTTGGGTTCGCGTCGGCGTTCCTCAATGAGCACAGAGAAGTAGTCGATCATCTCCTGTTGTGGTTCGCCACCCGCAGGATTTTCTGAGCCAACAATAACATCGGACCAATGCTTAAATTGATTGCGATCCTTCACGGGGACGCCGAGGAGTTCCGCGATAACAATAACGGGCAGAGGATAGGCAAGATCGTCCATCACATCCATCGTCCCCTTAGCCACCACCTTATCCAACAGTTCATTGACAATTTCGCTGATACGTGGCATAAGCTGTGCAATTGTGCGTGGTGTAAATGCTTGCGTCACAATGTTGCGTAGTTTACGATGACGTGGTGGGTCTGAATTAATGAGGCTTGTTCCAAGTGGCAAGCCTGAACCATCTCCCATGATCTGCGAAGAGAAATCGTTGTAGTCGGTCAAAACACGTTGCACGTCCTCGTAGCTAAAAACGCTCCATGAATGATAATTTTC
>CAXTUE010000656.1:0-2704 GCA_964247355.1 uncultured Ktedonobacteraceae bacterium
CCACCAATGAAGTCCGTATCAGCGATGAAAGGGGCAACAGCAGGACCACCGGCGTTAATTTGCACGGATGAAGAGCCAGCAGCATGAGTAGTAGAAATGCGTGTGAAGAAAGGATAGATTATGAGAAGGCCAAACGTGAGGCCGAGTAGTATAAGTATCCCAACGAGCCGTTGAGCAAATTCCCGGTGCCTCTTTGTACCGGAAGCATGTGCATCCATTATATCTCCTCCTTTTTATCTTCCTAAAATAGCAGAACTCTTCTGCAAAATAGCAAGCATATTTGTGTGAAGAAAGTGACACGCCTTTCCTCGTGCCAAAAAGTACACTGATCAACCTGATAGCAAAAATGATAGTGCAGCTTGTATTTACGATATTTTACGAAAATGATATCGGTGCAATAATATGACTATAATCAACTTTGCGCCGGTTGTCAATTGCTACCGTGAAAATAGTTCCATTCTTCCTATTTATTTTCACACAGAGGAGGTATGCTGAAGTGCTGTTTTTAGCGCGAGGGGGGCTGGCAAGACTCGCGCTTAATCAATTGCGTGGGCAACAATACACGTGTCATTTCCAATTCTTCTTCATTAATCAAGTGTAGGAGCATCGTTGCTGCCGTGCGTCCAAGTTCCAGGCGCGGCGCATGGACAGTGGTCAAAGGTGGATTCATGATTTGAGTGTAGGGAAGATTGTCAAAACCGATTACACTTATATCGTTGGGAACACGTATATCCAGTTCATGAAGTGCCCGGTACACGCCAACCGCCTGACGATCATTGCCTGCGAAGATTGCAGTGGGTGGCTCCGCCAATGCAAGCAGCGCTTTAGTCGCTGTATAACCATCGTCCTCATTGAAATTTCCAGGACATTGTAACTGTGGATCAATTGGTAGGTTCGCCATTTCCAGGGCTGCACGATAGGCAGCAAAACGCTTAATAGCATCTCGTGCGACCGCCGTCTTGCCAATATAAGCAATTCGTTTGTGCCCAAGGCTGATGAGATAGGTGGTTGCATCAAACCCTCCTTCCCAACTAGTGACCATCACCGAGGGTATTGTGGGACGTGAACCACCCTGATGGTGAATGAGCACAAAGGGTACTCCTGAGCGTTCGAGATGCACTATAGCCTCTTCAGTTGGAAGCACAATCAGGATACCATCCGTGGAATGATCAGTGACCGTATCGATCCATTGAACCTCCTCTTCGGCTTGATGATGTGTTGAGGTTAGCACCATGCGTACTCCAGCTTCACTCAACACACGAGATACTCCCTCTAAAATGGGCAGAAAGTATTCGTCGTCTAAGCGCGGTACGATCAGGTCTATCAGCCCTGTTTTCCCTTTTCGTAAAGCACGCGCTGCACGGTTACGCACAAAATGATGTTCCTCAATTACCTGCTCAATCCTTTCACGCGTAGGTTGGGCTACGTCTGCACGGCCATTCAAAACTTTTGAGACAGTAGGAACTGAGACACCTGCGATTTGCGCGATCTCTGCGATGGTTGGGCGTCTATCCATTTTGTGCCTCTTTGCCATCTCCACATCCTCTCAAGAGTATTTCAAAAAGTTTCGACTCATTATAGCATATTCGTAAGCAAAAAACGGTGCTTTTTGTGTTTTTCTACGCTCAACAATGAAATACATCGGGATAGTACTACGCTGGTATAGTGCTATAGACCCTTGACAATGTGCCCCAAATTCAGTACATTTTATATACTACTCCGATATCAGTTTTGTAAAGTATCGAAAGTTTATGATAACTGTATAGGGGTGATTGTCAAAGCGGGATATGAAAGCGGCTGCATATCACTGCTTTTGCAGGGGAGCAATGTACTATGTTTTTGTAGTGTCGCTTCTTTCGTGGAGGAAAGAGATATGAAATTTGCATGGCGGCTTCGGTTCATACTTTTTGCCAGTCTTATTGTGCTGGTAGGCGTACTAGGAGTATTTAGCCAGGGAGTGCTTTCTCGAACACATGCTGCTTCGGCGGCTAGCACATCTGGTGTGCAGATTAATGCTGGAGGCAATGCAGCCTCACCCTTTATTGCGGACACTGACTTTAGTGGTGGTTCTACCGCGAGTACAGGCAACACCATCAATACCAGTGGAGTTACAAGTCCCGCTCCACAAGCTGTCTACCAGTCCAATCGCTATGGTGACTTCACATATACCGTTCCCAATCTGACACCCACTGCAACCTATACAGGGAATCTGCATTTCGCTGAGACGTACTGGACGCAGGCTGGACAACGCACCTTTAACGTCAGTATTAATGGGCAGCAGGTGCTGACAGGCTTTGATATTATTGGTGCGGCGGGCGCGGCCAATAAAGCAGTGATGAAGCAATTTTCAGCCACTAGTAGTAGTAGTGGCGGTATTACTATCCAGTTTGCCACCGTCAAAGATAACGCACAGGTGAATGGCATCGAGGTACTTGGTGGAACATCATCAACACCGACACCAACGTCGACATCTATACCAACACCAACACCAACAGGAACATCTGGAACTCCCGATCTGGGTCCCAATGTCCTCATCTTCGACCCTTCAATGTCTAGCACAACAATTCAAAGCCAGTTGGACTCGGCATTCAATCAACAGCAAACCAATCAATTCGGTACAAATCGCTATGCCTTGCTCTTCAAACCAGGAAGCTATAACGTGAATGTCAACCTTGGCTTCTACGAGCAGGCACTGGGTCTGGGA
>CAXTUE010000657.1:0-2694 GCA_964247355.1 uncultured Ktedonobacteraceae bacterium
ATATTTACTAGTACATTATACTCAAGAATATTGACATATCAGAAACAATCTATGTACAATATAGCTCGACCATTAAAATAAATGTTCTTGGACTGCTAAGAAAATGTGGTGAAGCAGAAACATTCACAAGAGGTCAGTCAGAAGAGGTACTACAATAGCATTGGCTTCACCAAGTGAGACGATTATTGACGAAATCGCTATGGAGTTACGAACTCTCCCGCCTCCACAGAACCAATACAAACAGTAGTAACTCGGTTCTGCAATAAATTAGCAATACCTTTCTGCAAGTCATGCGATTTCTACTCACGAAACTACTAAGAGCTTTACTAACTCACGTTTATAGTGCCGAGAAAAGGATAGAACATGGCTACAATAGAAGGAAACTCTGCGACAAACTCAGCGGATATAGAGAGAAAACTTGTCTCAGAAGAGTATATCCCCTTGACGATGCCCCACATCTTAGGCACGTTCGATATGACAGCAATTTATGTGATGATTATCTTCTTTATTACAAATGCCACTCTTGCTGTTAGCGGTGGTGCAGCAGCCTTCACCTATTTGCTGATTGGGAGCATTACATTCTTTCTTCCTGCAGTCATCGCCACCGCTCAGCTCGGTGTCTTGTTTCCCAATGAAGGTTCTCTTTACAACTGGACGTATAAAGTATTAGGGAGTAAGTGGAGTTTCTTCGCGGTTTTCTGCGCGTGGTTTCCTGGCGTACTGGTTATGGTGGCAGTAGGCGACGTACTCGTCAGCTATCTTCAAGGACTCAATAACCACTGGCTCATCGAACCATGGCAACAAGGATTAGTAGTGATTTTTGTGCTCACACTGTCAGGGGTGATAGCGGTACAACGCTTTCGTACGGTTCAGAATATTGTAAACGTTGTTGTTGTACTCACATTTTTGGGCACACTTCTAATTGGATTAGCAGGAGTTGTCTGGCTGGTAAGAGGTAATCCAGCCGCCACCAGTTTTCATCAGCTATCCGACTGGATGCCGAAGCCGGGAAACTTCAATCTCTTCGGCATCGTCACGCTTGCTTATCTTGGGATGGATACCGCGCTGAGCATGGGCGGTGAGATAACCTCGACTAAGGTGATAAAGAAACACCTCTTCTGGGGAACCTTGTTCGTCTTATTGGGATATTTTGTAGCAACGTTTTCTTTACTGGTGGTGGAGGGTCCAACGAATGGAGCTACTCCTTTTGCATTGGTTCATCTGGTAGATATAAGCCTTGGAAAGGTGGCAGGAAATATCACTGCTGTCTGTATCATGAGTTTTTTTGTACTAGCGGCAGTCGTGTACAATTATGCGTATGCGCGTCTCCTTCTGATAGCAGGCATTGATAAGCATCTGCCTACAAAAATAAGTGAACTCAATAAGCATCGTGTTCCTGCTAATGCAATCGTGATACAAACAAGTATTGCTGTTGTGGTTTGTGCCTCTATCTTTCTCATTTTTCCATCACTCTTATCGAGCAACTCTGTCAATCTTTCCACTGACGTGTACACCGTAGCACTTGCTAGCTCAACAATAGTATGGGCATTCTCATCGCTGTTTCTTTTTATTAACTGTGCGTTCATCTATTTTCGGAATCGAGCAAGGCTAGTAAGACAACTGGTGGTTCCCCTACCAGTTTTGTGGCTTTGCATTGTTTTCGGCTCTGTTTCTTGCATTGTTGCTATTGTTGACAGCTTATGTTTCTCATGGATAGGAACGCTCATCGACAATACTCACTGGTTGTATATTGTTGGTGGAGTCACATTGGTCCTCCTCGCTCTCTCCGGTATGGGCACTGTCTCTGGGACCAGCGAATCAAACTGGGAGAAGATGTAGGAGCAGAAGCACTGCTCAAGCCTTTTCTATCTTAGCTTGAGGCGAGTGGGTAGTTTCGGCTATCAATAATGTGTCAATATAAATGGTTGTTAGAGTTCGCTCAAGATTCTGGCGCCTTGTTTTGTCACGAGGATAGTGTGTTCAAATTGGGCGGCCCAGCCACCGTCTGTAGTGCGGACGGTCCAGTTGTCTTCGTCGACTTTTACTTGTGCGGATTTCTCGACGAGGATTGGCTCGATAGTGATGACGAGGCCCTCTGGTATGAGTGGACCTGTGCCGGGACGACCAACGCTAGGGACTTGTGGCGGCTCGTGCATACGGTGGCCTAAGCCGTGTCCTATGTACTCACGTATGACGTTAAAGCCGCGCTCCTGGGCATAACTCTGTATCGCGTAGCCGATATCGCCGATACGATTTCCAGGTAGGGCGGCCCGAATACCGGCCATCATTGCTTCGTACGTTGTGTCGATGAGGTGTTGATGCTTGGGACTGATTTTGCCGATGGCGATGGTTATCGTCGAGTCGCCAGCGTAGCCATCTAGCAGCATGCCCGCATCAATGCTCAGCACATCGCCTATTTTCAGCTTCTGCTTGCCTGGTACTCCATGGACAGCCGCATCGTTTATAGATGTGTTGATACAGCCGGGAAAGCCTTCCTCGGTCGCGAATACAGGGGTCGCGCCTAGCTGCGTCATATAATTCATCGCGTAGTCGTTCAGTTCCTGGGTTGTCGTGCCTGGACGAGCGATGGAGGCGAGATTTTGTAAGAGCCGTGCAGTGGCCTGATTAGCATGTAATAGGCCGTCTATAGCTGCTTGTGTTGAGGCTACCAAGAGCATCTTTCCTTTCTTTTCA
>CAXTUE010000658.1:0-209 GCA_964247355.1 uncultured Ktedonobacteraceae bacterium
GCTTAGCGTTAGCATGGCATGCTGGGGCGGATTTGACCGACCTTGAGTTTATGCAGTTTCATCCTACCGTGCTTGTGGCGGATAACGCGGCGCACCTTATCTCTGAGGCGGTACGAGGAGAGGGTGCGTACTTACGCAACCATGCGGGTGAACGTTTTATGTCGCGCTATAGCAAGCAAGACGAACTGGCGCCACGCGATGTCGTGGCC
>CAXTUE010000658.1:220-2689 GCA_964247355.1 uncultured Ktedonobacteraceae bacterium
GAGCAGACAGATTGCCAGTATCTTGACCTGCGACACTTGCCCGCAGAGAAGATGCATGCGCGCTTTCCCACGATTTCTGCACTCTGTCGAGAGCATAATCTGAATCTCGCAACTGACCTGATACCAGTTGCGCCAGCAGCACATTATTGTATGGGAGGCGTGCGTGTCGATACCTATGGACGAACAACGGTGCCGGGACTGTATGCCGTTGGTGAGGTGGCGTGTACAGGTGTACACGGAGCAAATCGGCTTGCCAGCAATTCGTTGTTGGAGGGGCTTGTGTACGGTGTGCGTATCGCCGACTTTCTGGCTGATAAAGAAAGGTCCGAATACTTAAAAGGTAATAGTTCTCAGGCTATTATTACAAACTCTTTCGCCCAAGAGCATATACGAACATCTGCAATTGGAGATGAGCATACGGCACAGGCGATACGTGTCAAATTGCAGCAAATCATGTGGCAATATGTTTCCCTTGTGCGAGATGAGACGGGATTGCTAGAGGCATTAGGTGACGTGCGAGAACTACGACTTAACATGGTACGAGCAGAAAGTGCGCGGAGTCAACAGCGGCTAGAGACGCTCAATATGTTACTCGTGGCTGAACTGGTTATCATTGCAGCATTAGCGCGTCACGAAAGCCGGGGTAGTCATTGGCGGCTAGATTATCAAGCAACGGATGAGGCATTAGCTAAACAGCATTTTGTGTTGAGGCGCGACGCTCTGTTTGCGCAACAGACAACAGATACACCGCAGGAGGTTGCCATACATGTATAAGCTCTATGAAGACGTAATTCGGCGAGCGTTGGAGGAAGATGGCGCGTTTGCTGATATCACAACGTTGAGTACTGTGCCAGAGAATCAACAGGCTCAAGCAACGTTTTTTCCGCGACAGGCGGGCGTGATTGCGGGATTAGAGGTCTCGCTGGCAACGTTCTCCCTGTTCGATGAGCGCATTGCTATTGAAAGTGTTGTGCGGGATGGAGCGACCGTGCAGCAGAACGATGTGCTTGCCCGTCTGCACGGATCGGCCCGTTCGATACTGAGCGCGGAGCGGGTCGCGCTCAATTTGCTTGGACGCTTGTCGGGTATTGCCATGATTACCGCGCAATGTGTCCGAGCCATTGAGGGGACACAGGCGCGTATCCTCGATACACGCAAGACGACGCCAGGATTGAGAAGTTTAGAGAAGATGGCGGTTGTGCTCGGAGGTGGGCATAACCACCGCTTCGGTTTAAGCGATGGTGTGTTGATTAAGGACAATCACATCAAGGCGGCGGGCGGTATTGCGAATGCGATTGCAGGTGCGCGCCATATTGCACCTCACTTGCTCAAGATAGAGGTTGAGTGTGAGACGTTAGCAGAGGTGCGAGAGGCGATTGAGGCAAAGGCGGATGTTGTCTTGCTCGATAATATGTCAACTGAGCGGATGCGTGAGGCTGTGCGGGTGTTGCGTCAAGATGCGCCACATGTGCTGATCGAGGCGTCGGGAAATATTGGTACAAACATGGAGCGATTGGCGGCGGTTGCGGGTACGGGCGTAGATTTCATTTCTTTGGGGGCGATTACACATTCGGCTCCGAATTTTGATATATCGTTGGAATTTGCGTAAAAGATAGCGGATGACCGTAGGGACCGATTTATCACGTCCTCTTGGATCATCAAATTCCGAGAAGGACGTGATAAATCGGTCCCTACAAGTGGTACGCGTGTACGAGGACGTGATAAATCGGTCTCTACAGGGAATACAAGGAGAAAATGCGATGGTTGCTATACAGTCAGAATGTGCTGAGAGCCAGGAGACACGGGTATTGCCGTTGTTGACGCCGAGTGTGCGGGCAAAGCATGACTTGTCAAAGCGCAACGATACAATTCCGATGTTTTACGCGGAGATGGATGGTGAGGAGTTAGATCGTCGTATCGCGGCGGCACGGGCAACGCTGGGCGAACGGCTGGTGATTCTGGGGCATCACTACCAGCGCGATGAGATTATTAAGTACGCGGACTTTCGTGGCGACTCGTTCAAACTTGCACAATTGGCGGCGGCACGACCACAGGCTGATTATATCGTGTTTTGTGGCGTGCATTTTATGGCTGAAAGTGCCGATGTGCTCAGCGGGTCGCATCAGAAAGTGATTTTGCCCAATCCTGCGGCTGGCTGTTCAATGGCTGATATGGCGAATATTGCCGAGGTCGAAGAGTGCTGGCAGATGTTGCACGAGACGCTCGGCGAGGATGCTGGAATTATTCCGGTAACGTATATGAACTCGGCGGCCAACCTCAAAGCATTTTGCGGACGCAATGGTGGTATTGTGTGTACATCGTCGAACGCTCCTGCCGTCATGAAGTGGGCATTTACGCAGGGAAAGCGCATTTTGTTCTTTCCCGATGAGCATCTTGGGCGCAATACGGCATTTGCATATGGGATACCAGAGATGCAGATGGCGGTGTGGAATCCGAAGAATCCAATGG
>CAXTUE010000659.1:0-2668 GCA_964247355.1 uncultured Ktedonobacteraceae bacterium
AGTGACTGTGCTCGTGCGCGTCCCTCGTCGCCGAGTTGGGAGATCAACGCCCAATCTACAATCGCCAGATTCACATCTCCCCAATGCACATCGGAGAGTCGCACAAAACCATGTTTCTCACTTCCTAAGTGCGCATTTCTCAGATCTGTAACACTATCCATAAAAGCCGCGCGCAAATCAGCAGGAGGCAGAGGACGTATTGAGACATAATAGTTTGAATGCATTTTCTCGTTTTTTGTCTCCCCCTCGACCGCCGCAAGATACGCTAGCCGCAGTGATGCCCCCTCAAGATGCGCCTTTCGCAGTGATGCACCGGCCAAATGAGCTTTAAAGAAATCGGCCCGCTCTAAATGTGCCATATACAATTCTGCCCGTTCCAGGTGAGCCTCGCTGAAATTTGCCCCCTCTAAATGTACAGCCGCTATATCACGTCCCTCTTGAGAACGATTGCGTTCGCGCCCGTTGAGTCCCCCCAGCATATGAGAAAGCGGTAGACCCCGTAGATCAGCACCGCGTAAGTCTGCGCCTCGTAAGTCAATACCAACGCGATGAAGATGCTCTGAATTGCGCCAATCCACAGGTCCATGACCATTATCATGATTTGCCAGCAACCATTCCACATCGGCGCGATTCAATTTCACGTCTCGAAACTTATAGATGCCTTCGTCCAGATTCACCTCTATCGTAAGACATTCTGTGAGAAATTGCTGACGTTCAGGATCAATCTCAGGCTCTGTACGCCACACTTGCCCAAGTGATTTCCAGTAGTCCTGCCACTCGGCTCTATCTACGGTAGCAGGACGCGTCATTGTTGAAAACTGCACATTCTTATGTTGCTGGCTCATGAGACCCTCTTTTTCCTGGCAACAGGGTACAGCGAACAAAACTGAGCTTTTTTGTTATTTTATCACTTCTGTGCTCTCATAGACGCAATCGCCACGCCGTTTAGGGGTACCATAACGCCACGAATAACCAAAGTATACTTATGCATGTCAAGAATTTGCTTTACTCGATAGGACAACCCACCGTTTCCGTCTCAGAAGTCGCCACTTCACCATCAACAATGAGAGCATCCAGTGCCTCACGGATGTAGGCATGTTTCACAGCCTGTTCGTTCTCATAGTTATCATCTGGTGCTCCGTGATAGCGCAACTTTGCTGACGCATCGAAGATGAACACCTCTGGCGTCCGCTCAGCACCAAAGGCATGCAGTACGATCTGGGTTTCGTCCAGCGCATATGGAAACACAAGGCCCTTTTCTACCGCATACTTACTCATATTTTCCATCGTATTCTCAGGGCCGCTATTCGCATTGATTGCCAACACATGCACGTCTTGCTCCGCATACTCACGCGCAATCGCATTAATACGCTTCTCCCATGCCTGCACATACGAACAGTTGTTATTCATAAACACAACAACCAGAGCTTTCGCCGCCGTCAGTATCTCTCGTGTGCTATATGTCTCGCCATCAGTGGCCCGAAGCGTGAACTCGATTACCGTATCACCAGTTAAAAGATGTGCCATTTATAGTAGTCCTCTTTCTATACACATTACAACGTCTCTCTTAGACACGATTAAAGACAACGAGTAGACACTCAACAATATAAGACACCATCCTTGTATTGTGAAGTTTCGACATCGTACAATTCAATGAGTACTCCGATACGTCAAGGTATGTACGTTTTTCAGCGCTGAAAGGATATACCATGAGCAATTCACCAGTCCCCATTTCAGAGTTTCGCCTTGCCCTGAACGATCTCACCTTTACCGGACACGATCTCGTGCGACCAGAGTCGGTCATTGCCCAGCGCGATGGGACGCTCTGGATCTCGGACGGACGTGGCGGCGTCACCCGTATTTCCCCAAATGGCGATCAACAGTTTATCGACGGTTTAGGCGGTGAGCCAAATGGCCTTGCATTAGCAGATGATGGCTCACTACTCATCGCGAACATTGGCACAGGCACGATTCAGAAACTGCATCCCCATGGACATGTAGAAGAGTTGTTAACCGAAGTTGATGGCGTCAAGGTGTCCACTGCGAACTACGTCTTCATTGATAGTAAGAAACGCATATGGGCCGCCTTCTCAACTCGCGAAGCTCACTGGTGGCCTGCGGCAGCCAGTCCACGTCCCGATGGTTACATTGTTCTGATCGACGAAAAAGGTCCGCGCATTGTGCAGGATGGCATTTATTTCACCAACGAGATTCGGCTCGACGCAAAAGAAGAGTACCTGTACGTCGCGGAAACCATGAAGAATCACATCATCCGTTTCCGCGTCTCCCCCGATGGCAGTCTTTCGGACAAAGAAGCCGTAGGCCCTGACAACCTCGGCGTCGGTGCAGCAGTCGATGGCTTCACCTTCGATAGCGAAGGAAACGTGTGGGTCACAACGGTACTGCGTAATGGCGTAGGTATCATTACGCCCAATGGCGAGTATCACGTCGTCTTCGAGGAAGCCAACGATCCCTTGCTCACAACATTCGAGCAGAAAATCGCCAACGGAGAGGCCACACCCGCAGACATGGCGGCAACCGTTGGTAAAACACTCCAACTTGTCACAAGCATAACATTCGGCGGCCCTGACCTCAAAACCGTGTATATCGGCTTATTAGGCATGTCACGCCTACCAACATTCCAATCACCCATCGCGGGCCTACCAAT
>CAXTUE010000660.1:0-2356 GCA_964247355.1 uncultured Ktedonobacteraceae bacterium
CATTCGTTGAGAAAAAAGCCGTTTTCGACAAATGAATTACTTGCACCCCTCCCATGTGGGTTTGAAACTTAAATGAGTTTCGTTTAACGAATTCACTTACCCTTGTTGTGATAGGAGGGGAAACCCATGTGGGTTTGTTGGGAAAAAGCAAAGAGGTTCCTGTAGAGATAAGGGTGATAGAATGGGGTAGATCGGGTCACGTGTGGACCCGTGGCAAGGGGAATCACCACCCCTGGTACGAACAGGAGCCTGGGGAAATGGCTACGCTTCTGAGATGGCGCGTCAAGCGGTCTTGCTTGCGCAACAGTACCTTCCTCAATGGCCCGTAATCGCACGTGTAAGACCCGCCAATATTGCATCTATGCGAACTGCTGAAAAAGCTAGTCTGTTGCGTCGTCCAGATCTGGATACGGAACATATAATTTTCGCGCTTGATTAACCTCTGACCAAATGTACTCCCTCATTAACCTGATTGTGTAAGCATTAGCCGTTCCGTCGCCGGATGGCTTTTGTGGCGTTAGACACAGATCACAGCAATAGACTGCGTGTGAATCGCGTTATGATATCATCTAAACATCTGATAAATCGTTCTACAGGCAATCCACACTGCTCAGTAGTCGTAGATTCGGGCGGAAAGTATCATTGCTTTTTGCATTTGTTTCTATGGAAAAACGGACGAAAGTAAGGTCACATCAAAAATACTCCATTTTTTGTGTAAGGTTTTTGTGTTTGAGTGCGACATACAAGTGGAAAGTTAAAGGGAGCAAATCTAAATAGATGTCTAATACCATAACGCCTCTATCCAATGAACGTAGCATAATAGACAACGAGGCAAAAATCGAAAAAGATATATATGTGGTATTCACAAACGATCTGGAAAATCTTCTGATGGCGGCTAAACCTCGCCTTACGCGCCTTGCGCTAGCGCAAGGTGTGTCGCCTGACGGTGTGGAGGATGTTGTGCAAGAGACGTTCATCAACGTCTGGAAGCATCTTGCCAGTCTACGGAGACCTGATCAGTTTGAAGCCTGGCTCAATGGCATTTGTCGTAACGTAAGCAAACGCTGGACACGAGCTCAGGGCATAATTGATCGTCGTCAGAACACATTCTCATCGTTCCAGAACGCGCAGGAGAGCGACATCGAGATCTCCGCATTCGACATCCCTGATCCACAGATGCTCGATCTTGCGGAAGAACTTAATCATCAGGACCTGGCTTTGCTCCTTGACCGGGCAATGAGTCATCTCCCATCTACAGCGCGTAAGGCTTTAGAGATGCACTATATTGCAGAAATGCCACAACGGGAGGTCGCATTGCAAATGGGTATGACAATTAATGCTCTGGAGGTCAGACTTCATCGTGCTCGCGGCCAATTACGCCAGGTTTTTAATGGCGAATTGCGTACCGAGGCAGAAGCATTTGGTCTCCAACTTGATAACGCGACAGTGGCTCAGGGCTGGCGTGAGACCAGTATCTGGTGCTGCATCTGCGGTCGCCGACGGTTGCAAGGACTCTTTGAGTCCCAGCCTGAGGGTGGTGTTGGTTTCCGTCTGCGTTGTCCGGATTGCACATTACATACTGGTATAGATATCATTAATACTGGCTATATGATGTCGTTCGCTGGAGTACATTCCTTCCGTCCCGCCTTTAAACGGGTGTTACAGGCTGTGCCATCCTTCTACAATCAAGCATTTGCGACAGGTTATCAACATTGTCCAGTCTGTAAGAAGCTTGCGCCGTTAGGCGGCATTGAGCCTGAAATATTGTCTTCACCTTTTGATAAGCGTCTTGGTATTGCCCTTGAGTGTCCTTCATGCGGGAAAAGCACATCCAGCATCTTCGCGCTCAGCTTAGCTTATCTTCCGGCCTATCAATTTGTTATGCAGCACGAACGCTGTATTATAGAGCCGGAAGAGTTTATCGAATATGAAGGGCAAGAGGCGATAGTTGCCCGAGTGAGCGACGTGTTGAGTTCAGAGCAGGTCACACTAATCCTTCATCGTCGCACGCTTGAGTTACTTGCCAGTTTTAAGAAATAGGCTTTCTGGCTTGTTTCCCAGGCTTTCCAATCTCTCGTATGTAACAGAGTATTCTGTTTCTTTTCACTTCACAACATTTGTGAGTCACAATAGATCTTTGGCCGGCATAGCTAATCTAATGGTGGAATGTTGCGCTCTACAAATAGAAAGAGAACCCACATGTCTTTCCTACATCGTCTGAAATCATTTGCACTCGTGCACATGGTGATTGAAATCGCAGCGGTTGGTGTCCTTGTCATTGTGCTCCAATCATTGCTGAACTTATTGCCTGGAGCATTTCTCCAGAGCACTTTTGGTGCCACATTCTCGAATATCC
>CAXTUE010000660.1:2382-2661 GCA_964247355.1 uncultured Ktedonobacteraceae bacterium
TGCCAGCGCCATATTGGGAGTCTTATTCCTGGGAAGTCGAAAGCTTGAACACCGTCTACTGTCCCAGATGGGATTGCCACGGAAGGATTGGGTACGCCCACTCTTGCTTGGGTTTTTATCTGGCGGCGGATTAATGGTATCTGTCATTTTCGTACTGGCAATAACTGGCGGCTATCATATTACTGGTATTCAGCCATTCAATGTCCTCCAGCTTGTTGTGCTCATCATCGCTTCGAGTCTACTCGCCTTGTTACGTTTAAGAAGCAAAGGGAAAAGGAA
>CAXTUE010000661.1:0-2650 GCA_964247355.1 uncultured Ktedonobacteraceae bacterium
TGAGTCCCCTGTTCATAACCAGCTCTATCCTCAGCAGGATAATAATCCTGTAGTGAAATATTGGGATCGACCGGATAATCCAAAGAATGGTGTGGCAAATCCAGACTTCCCTTACGCGATTACAACCTATCGTCTGACCGAGCATCATGTCGGTGGTGCTATGTCGCGCTGGTTGCCGTGGCTCTCTGAATTGCAACCAGAACTGTTCGCAGAGATCAGCGAGGAACTGGCGGCAGAAAAGGGTGTCAAGATGGGCGATTGGATTACCATCTGGACCAAGCGTGGTGAGGTCGAGGCGAAGGCAATGGTCACAAAACGCATGCAACCATTGAGGATTAATGGACGCATCGTTCATCAAATTGGCCTTCCTTTCCACTGGGGGTATTCAGGTGTGGTGAAGGGCGATGTCGCCAATGATCTTCTGCTCCTGGTTGCCGACCGCAACGTCAGTATGCATGATGCGAAGTCGTTTAGCTGTAACATGCGGGCAGGTCGTCGGAACCATCAAGGCGAGGATGGTAGCGTTATAGGTCGTGAGATGCCCGTTCGCTCTTATGGCGCGAAGTCTTCACAGGGCGAGAAGTAGGACGCAGAACGAGAGAATAGAAGGAACAGGTATGACGCAGCATGGATTTTTCACTGATACCACGCTCTGCATCGGCTGTAAAGCATGCGAGGTAGCATGCAAGCAGTGGAATCAACTGCCTGCCGATGGCTATAAGCTGACGGGTCACAGCTACGACAATACAAGTGCCCTCTCCTCTACAACATGGCGGCATGTTGCATTCGTTGAGCAGGCACGACCAGCTAACGGTAATGGAAAGACGGTTAACTGGCTTATGATGAGCGATGTGTGCAAGCATTGTACGCACCCTGGTTGTATGCAGGCATGCCCAACAGGAGCACTTATTCGCAACGAGTTCGGCGATGTCTATGTGCAACCAGACATCTGTAATGGCTGTGGTTATTGCGTGACTTCATGTCCCTTTGGCGTGATAGGTCGTAACAAGGAAACTGGTAATGCCGCGAAATGTACGCTCTGCTATGATCGTCAAAAGGATGGTATCGAGCCAGCCTGTGCGAAAGCTTGCCCGACCGACTCGATACAATTTGGCGAATTAAGCGAATTGAAGCAGAAGGCCAGAAAGCGTGTTGCCGTGCTCCAGGAGCGTGGTACACCGTCGGCCTATCTCTACGGCGTTGACGAGCAAAACGAGGTCGGCGATCTCAATGCATTCTTCTTGCTCACAGATCGTCCCTCGGTCTATAATCTGCCTGAGACGCCAAAGTTGCCGCAGAACAATGTGCTGCCCGGCTTCGTCGCAAGTGCTATCGCCGCAACATTTTTAACGGTTGCCACCGCCCTCTCTCTCTGGGGAGGCAAGAAGTCGTAGGGACCACGTTTACGGCGTCCGAGTCGGGCCAATTCATTGGCTATATGGTTGTGACAAGACATGCGGTTATGGCAAGACCTACGCGATAAATCGCTTGCGGACGCCGTAAACGTTGTCCCTACGATAACTATTACATGTAGTGGAGAATGTTAATATGAATAATTTCGATGGAAAACAATTCCGAAGCCCGACAGATATTGCGACTATCCTGCAACCAGAGCTACGCGGAACGCTAGGGGGAGCGAGCAAAGAGTGGGAGGGCAAGCAGAGCACATACTACAACTTACCGCTTGTGAAGAAGGCTCACTGGGGCTGGGAAATCATTGTCTATTTCTTCCTCGGCGGTATCGCGGGCGGTTCTTATCTTGTCGCGACACTGGCCGATTTCTTTGGCCTAGACAAAAATCTGGTACGTGCTGGTCGCTACCTGTCATTCGTGTGTATTCTTGTCAGTCCGATTCTGCTCATCATGGACCTGGGGCGACCTGAGCGTTTTCACCACATGTTGCGCGTCCTCAAGTTCCGTTCCGCTATGTCACTTGGCACATGGGGCCTTACTCTTTTCGGCCTCTTCTGTGGCCTCACTGCTGCATACCAGATGGCGAAAGATGGTCTCTTAAATTGGTTCCCCCTTGTGGCACGAATAATGAGAGCATTGCCGGTGAAGATCATTGAGGGATTTGGAGCGTTTTTCGGCCTCTTCGTTGCCTCTTACACGGGCGTATTGCTCTCTTCGACCGCCATTCCTTTGTGGGGGAGGGCAAAACACCTACTTGGTCCACTCTTTCTCACGTCAGGTCTTTCTACAGGACTATCTGCACTCTCGCTCATTCTCTCGTTTGGGCGTTACAAGGAGCAGCATGAGACACTTGAGCGTTTAGACCGCGCGGAAATTATCGCACAGGCTACCGAGCTAGGATTGATTGGAGCATTGATTCCCATATTAGGCCCGCTTGGAAAACCGCTCTTTACAAAAAAGCTTTTCACAATAGGCACGGTCGGTAGTGGCTTGCTTTTGCCTCTCGCGCTAAAACTGGGCTGGAAAATAAGTAAAAAGCCAAGCTCACCAACTCTAATAACGCTTACTTCTCTCCTCGTACTCGTTGGTGGTATGATTTTGCGCGCGGAATGGATAGTAGCGGGTCGCGCTTCCGCGGATAATCCCCAAGATACGCATTATTATAATCAGAAAGAGTGGAACGAGCGGAAAAAGTAGTTATATACAAAACATATAGTCTCACGCATGACAAGAGGCA
>CAXTUE010000662.1:0-2640 GCA_964247355.1 uncultured Ktedonobacteraceae bacterium
ATTTTCTTTTTTTATCGGTTTTATTCTTTGTTTTGTATTGCCGTCCCTACACCGTTAATTGCCAGAAGTCGGCGGTGGGTTGGCTGGGATCGCTGGCTCCTCTTGTGAGAAATACATGGCCTTGACCGTCGCTGGTGGCGGCACCGAGTACTGAGCTACCAGTTGGTAGTTGTGCTAGAGGTGTCCATTTCAGCGTGTGTATGTCAACGAGCCATGCCGAGGCTAAGCCACGAGTATGTGTGGCATCGTACCCTCCGATGATCGCGAGTTGTCCAGGATGCACGGTGCAACTTGCGGTTCCACTCAATGCGACTGGGGCACTTGTAGATGCTTGTTGCCAGGAGTCCGACTGGCTATTGTAGCGATATATGGCGTTTGATTGCACACGTTGCCCTGCGTCTGTCGCGCCACCGATGAGTAGAATGCTTGAGTCGCTCTCGGTTGCAAGCACTACATACCCCAGTCCTACTGGTAGTGGAGCCAGGACATGCCATTGCCCGGTCAGAATATCATAGCGATACCAGCCTGTGCCAGCTTTCTGACTATCGCCACTTCGAGTAAAACCCTGTGTCACATAGAGATGTTCCTGCGTATCCGCAACGATGTTATTGCCAAAACCGAGTGTGACCTGTGCGGGAGGAACTATTTTTTGTACCGTATCGCTAGCAGGCTGATACTTATACAATAGCGAGGTGACAGTATAGGTCGTGGAAGAGTAACCGGCGGTATAAAACAGACTGTTCGATGCATCAACCGCAACAGCATTGTTGACCATGGCGGGAAATTGTGAGTTTGCCGATGTCTCCCATTGGGCTGCCCCAATATCATAGCGGTAGAGGTGGTGGTCATAGTGCGGCGACGCCTTTGCTCCACGATAGCCACCATTGACGTAAATATATGCGCGCCCTTTTACCTGCACATATGCCGCAGTGTTATCGGCTTGTGCGGTCGGTTGTGATGGTAAGCGTTCCCAGGTACCAAGTGCTGTAACAGGATTTGTTGTTGTAGGTGTAAGTGTATGCGGAGCTATGGTTGGTGCGCTATATGGCTCCTGAGAAAGAAGCGGTATATGACGAAACGTACGAACAACTCCCAGGAGCGACGCTAACAGAAGGCAGAGTATCAGCATGACAACAAAACTAGTACGAATAATGCGTCTTACAGGAAAGCGAAATGCGGGTCGTGGTTGCACAACTTCTATGGTCATGTCGGAGTTGGATATAGTTGGAAGTGCGTACTGCGACAGTTTCATTGATGCGCGTTCCGCGAGTTTCTCATCGACCGTGGCTAGCTCGGTCTCCAGTTCCGTGTCCTCTATGCGCTCGCGGCGCATTTGTTGTAGCACCTCACGTATTTTTTGCCGTTGCGTTGCTTCTAGCGCATTGACGAGTGGTACTTCTGGTGCAGGCTCATGCTCATCTTGCTTGTCTTCACTATCCGTAGAAGCTTGTTCACTGTGCCCCTCTTCGGTTCGAGAGAACGAGATGGTTGTATAGTCCTCAATTGGAGACTCTATCGCCTGTTCTAGCATGACGCGTTGCTGATATGTGCGTTGCTCTTCAAGTGTATAGGCGCGTTCGAGGGCGAGAAAGAAGGTATGCGCGGACTGGAAACGATACATCGGCTCGGTGCGAGTGGCAAGCGTAATGAGACCGCTTAAAACGGCTGAGAGTGGGGGTACGGTCTTGGAGGAAATATCTATTGCTGATATCCCATTCGCCACGTTCGGGCGTTGGCCAGTGAGCATTTCATAGAGCAAAACACCGAGGCTAAAGAGGTCCGAACGTCCATCAGTCTGGCCTTCCGACTGATATTGTTCGGGAGAGGCGTAGCCAGGTGAGCCGAAATCGGTGGTGTCGTTGCTCTGCCCCTCTTTAAAGTAGCGTGCAATACCAAAGTCCACCAGCATCAACGTGCCCCCAGGTGTAACAAGAATATTAGAGGGTTTAAGATCACGGTAGATAATTGGCGGATTCTGCTTATGCAAGTAGTCAAAGACATCGCATAGCTGCATTGCGAAACTGATCGCTTCTAGCGGCGGTAGTGGTCCTTGCTGACGTAAATACATAGTGAGTGTTGGACCAGGGATATAGTCCATGACCAGATACCAGTAGTCATCCTCGAAGAAATAGTCATAGAGCGACGGCAGGGCTGGATGATGTAGACGAGCAAGGAAGAGTGCTTCACGCAAAAAGCGATCCGTATGTTCACCTCCGCTACTTTCCACATCCTGTAGCGGCACTCCAGTAGAGGGTTGCTCGCCTTCTAAAAGCGCGTCGAGTTCGGCGGCAATACTATCTGGTAATGGCTGATCTGCACGGGCCTGTTTCAACGCGACGGGTACCGTTAGCTCTGTATGAGCAGCAAGATAAACCTTCCCCATACCACCATGTCCGATGACGCGATGGACATAATACTCATCGTTGCAAAGCGTCTTGCCAACAAGGTTCTCGTGCGGTATCTTTGATTTGCTCTGTATCGTTGTCATAATTCCAATCCCTCCTCCACATAACGACCCTTCATATATTATACTAACGAGAGTAGTATTTTCTGTAAACAAGAGAAACGCGAAGTACTATGGTTAAAGGTAAGAGATTGTGAACATGAAACAAAAACACTGCTGTTTGCACATCTCGCGCC
>CAXTUE010000663.1:0-2631 GCA_964247355.1 uncultured Ktedonobacteraceae bacterium
CACGATACCCGTCAGAATTGATTGAATGGCAACTACGGAGCCGACGGCACCAGCCGCGCCAAGTGTATGCCCAATCATCGACTTAGTACCACTGATCGGCATTTTGTAGGCATGTTCGCCAAACACAGTCTTTACCGCGTGTGTCTCTGTACGATCATTATATTGTGTCGATGTAGCATGTGCATTGTAGTAATCGACTTGATCTGGTTGTAGTCCTGCTTTTTGCAGCGCACGTCGTATGGCACGAACGAGACCAGCACCACCAGGAGCAGGCTCGGTGATGTGGTGTGCGTCTCCTGTAGAGCCATAGCCCACCATTTCGGCAAGAATGTGCGCGCCACGTGCTTTGGCAAATTCCAGGTCTTCCAGAATCAGCATTGCCGATCCCTCGCCCATCACAAAGCCATCACGCGTTGCATCGAAGGGACGACTCGCTCCTTGCGGGTCGTCGTTAAACCGGGCTAACGCATGCATGTTGTCGAACGCAGCCATCGCGATTGGTGTGACCGCTTTCTCAGAGCCGCCTGCGATCATTGCTTTTGCATCTCCACGCCGGATAGTCTCCCATGCCTCACCAATTGTGTTGCCACTGGTTGCGCATGCGGATACCGCCGCCCAGTTTGGGCCACGCGCTCCTGTGAGAATCGAGACGATACCAGGAGCACCGTCGACAATCATCATGTTGATGAAGAAGGGGCTTATACGGTCCGGTCCCCTATCATGCAAAATTGTGAATTGCTCGTGCAATGTCACTAGACCACCAATACCACTGCCAATGTAGACACCGATATCGTCCGCGTTCTCGTCCGTGATCTTTAGTTTAGCCTGTGCAAGTGCCTGTTTGCTTGTTGCAATCGCCATCTGTTCATACGGATCGTTGCGACGTGCCTCTTTGCGGTCGATATAGGGTGAGGGATCGAAGTTCTTGACCTCGCCCGCGAAGTGAACGCGGTGCTTGCTTGTGTCGTAGCCTGTAATTTCGCCAACACCCGATTTGCCCTGACATAATGCATCCCACGATGATACCAGGTCGTTGCCTACAGAGGTAACAAGCCCTATTCCAGTTACAACAACGCGAGTCGACATGATGGAGTTCCTCCTGTATGTGTTATATCATAATTTCCGTTCGTTATATTCCCAACGCCGCCGATTCTTCCTGTATAAAACGTGTGTAGGTTTCGCCACTGAGGAAGCCAGGGTGCTTTAGCAGGCGTTGATGGAACGGAATTGTGGTTGTCAAGCCTTCAATCACGTACTCATCGAGTGCGCGCTGCATCCGTGCAATGGCGTCGTCGCGTGTCTCAGCCCATACTATTAATTTCGAGAGCAATGAGTCGTAGTGCGGCGGCACTTCGTAACCTGCGTACAGGTGGCTATCGACGCGTACGCCAGGACCGCCGGGTGGGAGATAACGCTCGACCACTCCTGTTTGCGGACGAAAGTCGTTGTCGGCATCCTCAGCTGTGATGCGACACTCTATTGCGTGACCGCGAAATTGTAACGCGTCTTGCTTAAGTTGCATGCGTAAGCCGGACGCGATGCGTATCTGCTCCTTCACAAGATCAATGCTCGTCACTAACTCTGTTACAGGATGCTCGACCTGTAGACGTGTATTCATCTCCATAAAGTAGAAGCGATTCTGCTCGTCCACAAGGAACTCCAGTGTACCAGCGTTGCGATAGCCGACACGCTGTACGGCACGTATGGCCTTTGTCCCAATATCATCACGTGTTTTACGTGGCAAATGTGGACTCGGCGACTCCTCGACGACCTTCTGGTTGCGACGCTGACAGGAGCAATTGCGCTCACCCAGATGAACACCGTTGCCATGATTATCTACCAACACCTGGATTTCGATATGTTTAGCGCGTTCCAGGTAGCGTTCAAAATAGATGCCATCGTCGCGGAAGGCCTCACGTACCTCGTTCTGCGCCAGTGTAAAGACGCGCTCCAGTTCGTCGGGACGTTTCACCAGTCGGATACCGCGTCCACCGCCACCGGCTACCGCCTTGAGCATCAGAGGAAAGCCGATATCCTTCGCGGCATCCTGCGCCTCCGCAACGGTCCGCAATACAGGTGTACCGGGCAACATGGGCAAGCCAGCTTTTGCCATCGCCTGACGCGCCGATACCTTGTCACCCATGACGCTCATCACGGACGCGGGTGGCCCAATAAAGGTAATATTGACATCGGCACATATTTCGGCGAAGCTTGTGTTCTCCGACAAAAAGCCATAGCCGGGATGAATAGCCTCCGAGTTAGAGATAAGGGCGGCGCTAATAATATTAGGTATATTCAAATAGCTTTTGCCACTCGGCCCCGGTCCAATACAAATACGCTCGTCTGCCATGCGCACGGGCAACGAATCGCGGTCAGCCTCCGAGTGAGCAATCACGCTCGCGATGCCCATTTCGCGGCAGGCACGAATCACGCGTAACGCTATCTCGCCCCGGTTCGCAATCAAAATTTTCCGAAACATACTACAACATACGGACGGACAAGGCCGCCCACTCCTCTCCCGTCAGTCCCCTCGACACAAGGGTATTTAGGGAATTATATCACGTCTAACATCTTTCCGTGGTGAGTGGCGAGAATTTTTTTTTTTTTTAAAAAAAAAAAAAAAAAAAAAAT
>CAXTUE010000664.1:0-2627 GCA_964247355.1 uncultured Ktedonobacteraceae bacterium
GCTTAACCGGAACAGATCGTATCGCTCTAGTAACTGGTGCTGGAACGGGTATTGTCAAACGAACGGCATTACTACTTTTGGAAGCCGGGTATTCTGTCGTGCTGGCCGGACGCCGAGTTGAACGCTTGGAGCAGACGGTTCAGGAAGCTAATGTATCGAACTCACGCATACTAGTGATGCCTATGGACGTGAGCGATCCACGCACCGTATCAGCAGTATTTGCCGCAACGCAGGACACATTCGGGCGGCTGGATGTTTTGTTCAATAAAGAAATCTATGAAACAGAAACTTTTTGTCTTTCTCATCATATGCTTCCTGGTCGCATGTGGCTCTGGACCAGCGTCCGAAGCCGCAATACACGTACCTCCAACGTTGCGGACGTTGGCACAAGCACATAACATCCTGATTGGTGCCGCCGTCAGCGTAGATGCATTACAGCATGATGTCACATATGACAACACGCTGGCACACGAATTTAATGAGGTGACGCCCGAAAACGTGATGAAGTTCGATGCACTGCATCCTGCGAAGGCTACGTATACATTCGCACAGGCCGATGCACTCGTCGCCTTCGCGCGGGCACACACTATGCAGATACGCGGCCACAATCTCGTCTGGCATCGTGCGCTCCCTGCATGGATCGAGCATGGCAGTTTCACACGGGACCAGTTGCTGACAATTTTGAAGGACCATATTTTTACCGTCGTCTCGCACTACCGTGGTCAGGTCAATATGTGGGATGTCGTCAACGAAGCAGTGACCGACGACGGCAAACTGCGAAACTCCATATGGTATCGCGTCATCGGGCCTGACTATCTGGATTGGGCCTTTCGCTGGGCGCACGAGGCAAATCCACAGGCGCACCTCTTCTACAACGACTATGGCGCAGAGGGCCTCAATACCAAATCCGACGCGATCTACGCGCTTGTAAAAGGTATGCTGCAACGCGGCGTCCCCATCTACGGTGTCGGTCTGCAGATGCACACGAGCATTCTGAACGCACCCAGAGAGCAGGATGTCATCGCCAACATGCAACGCCTCGCCACGCTTGACTTGAAAGTGCAAATCACAGAAATGGACGTGCAGGTACAGGGTGATACCCACCCGATGGCTCAGCGTCTCGCGCTACAGGCACAAACATATTCCGACATGCTTCACGTATGCCTGACGGTAAAAACATGTGAGGCGTTTGTCATGTGGGGCTTCACCGACCGCTACACCTGGATTCCCAGCGCAACCGGCCATCCCGACGCCCCACTTATCTTCGATACCTCATATCACCCAAAACCCGCGTATACAGCACTATCGCAAGAATTGAAGGGTTAATTGTCAGATTTATTCAAGAATGAAACAATGGGACCACGAACATTCCGTATATGGTAGGGACGTTCCCCTTGTGGGCGTCCGTGGCCCCAACCTCCAACATTTGTCCGTGGTCCCAACCTCCAACACCTATTATTCTAGTACTTCGCGCACCACATACAACGGACGTGCCCTTACCTCGTCATAAATGCGTCCGAGGTATTCGCCGATAATGCCGAGAAAGATAAGTTGAATGCCGCCCAGGAATAGTACAAGAATCAGTGTCGAGGCTTGACCAACAATGGCTCCCGTGAAGATACGCAGAATAGCGGCAACGATAATGCCGAGCAGACTGATGCCAGCAAGCACAAAGCCGAAGCTGGTCGCGAGTTGTAGAGGAACATGGCTGAAGCTGGTAATAGCATCCATCGAAAAGCGAATCATCTTGCTTAATGGATACTTCGTTGTGCCAGCATACCGCGAGTGGCGCTCGTATGGTACCGCCTCTTGGCGAAATCCTACCCACGCCGAAAGGCCACGCATGAAGCGATGCTGTTCACGCATCCGCACCAGCGCATTGACCACGCGCCGGTCCAGCAACCGAAAATCGCCTGTATTGCGGGGAATATTGACCGAGGTAATGCGCGCGATCAAGCGATAAAACACGCTGGCCGTCAGTAGCTTAAAGCGTGTCTCGCCCTCGCGTGTTGTGCGCTGCGCATATACAACTTCGGCTCCCGCCTTCCAACGTTCAATCATGCTGGGAATAACCTGTGGCGGGTCCTGCAAGTCGGCATCGAGAATAATGACCGCCTCACCACGCGCATAATCAATACCCGCCGAGATAGCGATCTGGTGTCCAAAGTTGCGCGAAAAATCAAGAATACGCACACGCGGGTCCTGTGCATGCAAGCTCTGCATAATTTTGTACGACCCGTCAACGCTACCATCATTGATGAGAATGAGTTCAAACGGCTCGCCTATGCCCTCCATGACAGTGACAACCTCTGCATAAAAATGAGGAAGCGTCTCCTCTTCGTTGAAGACTGGCGCGACGATAGAATAGGTCGGCATCGTCGTCTGTGCATCGGGTTCGAGTGTATCTAGTGTTTCAGCAATCATGGTGTCTCTCCAAACAGATTTGTTTTTGTTCTCACGTCTGTTATGATAAACGATTTTCCTTTAGTATACATTGGAAAAACATGAGAAGCCTCCAATTTTTGTGTTTTATTTGTGAAGATACTGTAAAACGCGTAGAGAAGACCCTGACAGTCTTTTTGCTTCGACAAACAGATTGCAAGTCTTCTCTATTCATAAAACAAGAG
>CAXTUE010000665.1:0-2624 GCA_964247355.1 uncultured Ktedonobacteraceae bacterium
ACGGTGGGGGCGCGGTGGAGGAGGTCGATGGGGCGTTGTTCGGGTCCAATGAGGGCGGCCTCGTAAATGGTCTCGGCGTTGTGCAGAGTCTCGGTGACGATGACGTAGCCGAGATAGTCGTTGTCTACGCGCAAGAGGACGGGACTCCAGGTTGGTGGGAAGCGGAAGACGACGGCAGCTTCCTCCACTTCAGTCGAGAGCACGGCGGTATGCGCGTTGAGGCTTGAGAGCAGTGAATGGATGGTGATGTTGGAAATGGGGTTGCCGTCCAATTCTACGTCGCGAAAGAAGGAGCGGATGAGCAGGGCGCGTTGATGCTCGATGGCGGTGTCGATGTAGGCGATTTTGCGCGTGTAGAGAAATTGCTGCTGGCGCAGACGTTGCGCGCCCTCGCCGAAGGTGCCGATGTAGACGACATCGCCTTCGTTGAGTGTGTCGAGGTAGAGATCGGGAAACAGGGCGCGCAAGGCGGTAATCAGGTCGCGTTGCTGGGCGGGTAAGTAGATGCGAATCATACCTGAGCCTCCTGTGCGTCGGGTGTGAGAAGCAGGGTGCGCGCCTCTTCTAGTTTGACGGTGTGTGCTAATTGCAAAGTGTAGTGGGCGATACGCTCCATGCGAGCCGTGATGAAGTCGTGGCGAGCCGTGATTGCCATACCGTGTAGTCCCTGTTCGGCGGCCTCGTATTCCTGATCTATCTGCTGTAGTAAACGCTGTACCTCGCTTTGTGCCATAGAAATGTTCCTTTTCTGCTATGAGATATACACAATGTAGCAAGAAGTATAGAGCATTGAGTATTTAGACGGAGCACAAAATAGAGCATAAAACGGCATTATCGTTTAGCATCTGTCGAGAGATAAGGCATGTTTGCACGATACATATGGTTGTTGTGCGTGTAGGTGGGATGCACGATGTTGGCACCGTTTTAAATTTTTTTATCTTTTATAAGGATGCGTGTGTGGTGCAACTAGGGTGCCCGCAAGGGGAACGCTCCATACGCGTTAACATAAGGCTCGGACGGGGACTAGGGCACCCGCAAGGGGAATGCCCCTCCCATATACGTCGCGACGTATATGGGAGGGGCATTCCCCTTGCGGGTGCCCTGGTTTCTATTCGTTTGTTCTAGTTCCTATGAAACATTCCGATTGCCCTATCTATGCACAATCTTAGCACAATCCGCAGGCATTTTTTGCGCATGCACATGCTTTGCATGATTTTTTGTATTGCACACATTTTTAACGCAAAATACTTGACATACGACTGTCAGTTGCTTATAAACATAGTAGGAATGTGGTAATGATGGTGTTGCATAACTATATATTTTTAGCACGGGAGTGTGCCATGAACGAAAAGCTGCGCAATGCACGACTCAAAAAGGGCTGGTCACTCAATGTCGCGAGTAGCAAGATTGGTACGGGTATTCATCGCAATACGTTAGGGGATTGGGAAAGGGGCAAGCGGAAACCAGGGATTTCGCTGTTGCAACCATTGCAGGAAGCGTATGGTCTTACGCTGTGGGAACTGGGGTTGGAATATGTGGTTGGCGAGGAGATAGCACAGCAGCAGGCGCAGAGCATTGAATATGCAGCTTTTCCCGTCGAGGGTGGTGAAAAAGATGATATACTGGGTCAAGAGGACCTGGCGATTCGGCTGCTTGTGCATGTGTATAAGTGGAGTCGGCGCAATACGGCGTACGACGATCTCCAGGCAAGGATTCAGCAGGAGATCAGGAGCTACGACGAGATGACCGACCAGCACACCCCTAATCAACTAGAGAACCCCGAACGTCGTCACGCATTGCGTCTACTGGCAAAGCTGCCAATTCAGATGTACGGCCTCACCGCGCTTGGAAGTGTGGCGACCGTTGCCGCCGAAGAATTGCTACCTCATTGTTCGGCTGGTCTAACTGCGTGTTGGCATCTTGCTGGTGGTGATGACCTTTATATGGTACGTTCAACTCTGACGACGTATCTACCCACGCTTGCAGCTTTGGCAAAACAACAAACACGACACCAAAAATCGGCGGCTCACTTAACTGCGCAAGGATATCTACTTAATACAATACTAGGCTTTCATTTAGAGAACCTTAGTGTTGGAGAGGCTAATTGTCAGCTAGCAGTCAGATATGCTGAAATAGCAGAAGATTATGATTTACAAGCTATTGCGCTAAGGCAATTGTCTAATATTTATTATTACGCCAAACGTCCTAAAAAAGCTTTAGAGACATGCAAACGGACATTGCCGTTCATTACTCATACGTCTTCTACCGTGAAAAGCTCTATATATGCAAGTTTAGCAATCTTTCAAGCCTCTTTTAGGTTAAAGCACGATGCAGAATACTCTTTTGGGCGTGCTTATGACATCTTCACGAAGCGACCGGCCACCACTATTATGCCTATGTACGCAGATTACGACGAGGCTGAACTTGTTCTATGTGAATGTTTAACTCGCCATGAGCTTGGAGATTATATCCGTGCTATAAAATCTCTTTATCGTTATGGGAAAAAGGACACAGATATACGTGTTCCTGAGCGGACGCATATAGAGTTTTTAAACAACCTGGCTCTAACAGAGTTGCGGCGTAAAGACAGAGACATGGAGCAATGTATAGCGTACTGGCAAGCA
>CAXTUE010000666.1:0-2611 GCA_964247355.1 uncultured Ktedonobacteraceae bacterium
GAATGCGAATATCGCCCTTTTTGAAGCCCTCCAAATCATATGAACTTGAGGCAGCGTGATGTGCTACAAGTTCATTCCACCGCTCACGGTTGACTTCCATATACTCGTTCATCTGTATAACTCCTATGCTCTATTCCATTCGCTTGCATACCATTCCGCATGTGGCATACCACTCGCCAATGCGATAGCAAGAAACTTCTCGATATCAAAGGGCAGACGAAACAACTCGACATGCAGATCGCTCTTGTCGGTATCAAGAATAGCATATGTGCAATCGCCGACAGAACTGTTTCCAGTGCTACAAGATTGCCATGAATATCTGAGATGAGAGCGAGACGCATGAAGCCATCCTTTTCATAAAAATTTCACAACAGCTTTAGCTTTTATTATTATCATATCAGAAGCGTTTAACGCGAATGTAGGGACCACGTTTACGGCGTCCGAGGCCAATTCATTGGCTATGTGATTAATAATATCATAGACGATAAATCGACTCGGACGCCGTAAACGTGGTCCCTACGCATTAAATTGATGATCTTATGATATTGACTTTGCAGCAATTTCTTCGCTATAATTACTTTACCTACTGGTAAGTAAATGGAAGGAGGTGAGTTTATGAGCAAACGGCGTGATGGTCGCAACACCGATACACAGCAGCGTATTTTGCGAGAAGCTGAGATGCTGTATCTACTTGGTGGATATGAGCATATCAATCAACAGGTGATTGCCGATCATTTGCATATTACGAAGGCGGCACTCTTCTACCATTTCGCCAATAAACAAGAGCTATTCTTTCGACTGCTGCTCTTTCTGCTCGAACGAACACATCGAACTCTTGTTGAAGCGACACAAGGGAATATTCCTGCACAGCAGAAGTTGCGCCAGTTGATGACCGCTCTGCTTCAACATCCAACCTTTGATATGACGCGTTTTGCTCATGAAGAAATTCATTTACTCACACCTCAACAGCAACACGAAGTAAGTCAGGCTGTACAGCAACAACTCTTTGCTGTTGTGCAGCGAGTGTTTGCGGATGGTATTGAGCGCGGAGAACTGCGTCCTCATGATATCTCTGTCTCCAGTGCGCTCTTCTTGCACATGTGCATTCCCTTATCGCATCCAAAGAGTTCGTTACGTACCTCGATGAAGGAGCAAGAAAGCGAAAGCGAGAGCCAGAAAATGCTCGATTTGTTTTTGTACGGTGTTATGGTCTCTTTACAGGCTTAATATTTTTTGTATAGAAATTTAACCTATTAGTAAGTAAATAAAGCTTACGGAGAAAGGATATACACTTATGGACACTATGAAGGCAATCGGCTTTCATCGCTTTGGACCACCTGATGTACTTGAGATGCTTGAGGTTCCAAAGCCAACGGTACCTCCCACAGGCGTCTTGATTCGTGTTGCGGCGGCGAGCGTCAATCCTGGAGATTGGCAGATACGCAATGGCCGTTTTCGTTTCTTCATTCGGTCTAAATTACCGTTCATCCCAGGCGCGGATGTCGCGGGTATCGTTGAAGCAGTTGGCTCGGCGGTAACACGCTTCAAGGTAGGCGATGCTGTGTATGCTATGCTCCCACTTGCAGCTGGTGGTGGCTATGCTGAGTATGCAGTTGCGGATGAACAACTGGTTGCGGCCATACCATCAAATATTTTGTTGAAAGAGGCGGCGGCAGTTCCGCTTGCTGCCCTGACCGCTCTACAAGCACTACGCGACAAGGCCCGTCTTCAAACTGGAAGTCAGCTTCTT
Source organism: uncultured Ktedonobacteraceae bacterium (assembly GCA_964247355.1). Classification (GTDB taxonomy): domain Bacteria; phylum Chloroflexota; class Ktedonobacteria; order Ktedonobacterales; family Ktedonobacteraceae; genus JBBQVS01. The sequence continues at coordinate 1,751 of CAXTUE010000666.1, forward strand.
ATCAATGGCGCATCTGGCGGCGTTGGACTCTTTGCAATTCAAATCGCGAAGATTATGGGTGCGCAGGTGACTGCTGTATGTAGCGAACGTAACGCCGACCTTGTGCGTGGTCTTGGCGCGGACAAGGTGCGGGACTATACGCGCGCGGATGTCACTGTTGGGAAGACGCGCTATGATGCCGTATTCGATGTAAGGGATAACCATTCGTTCTGGCAATGGCAGAGAATAGTGAAGTGGAGCGGTGTTCTCGTATCAGTTAATCCAGTATTACGAAATCCTCTTACGCAACTACTGTTCGCGCTCAGAGGAAAGCGCATAGAGTCCGTGTTTGTGCAACCATCAGGTGCGGACCTTGAAACGCTTAGTAAGTGGATTGCTACTGATCAACTTCGTCCAGTTATTGACAAGTACTATCCGCTTACCGATGCCATTGAAGCTCATCATTATAGCGAAACGAAACGAGCACGAGGGAAGCTTGTGCTTCTTGTGAATGAGGAGCTAGCAAGATGAAAACATTTTCTGTGACACCCAAAGTTTCTATAACGAAGCAATTGACGCTATTGAGTCTGATTGGGTTTGCCTGTTTTGTAGTCATGGTGGTTGCCTTACATGTGTTGCGACCCGATTACAACCCAGTCAGTCGTGTTGTCAGCGAATATGCCATTGGACCGTATGGCCCTTTAATGACAGGCAGTTTTATCGCATTGAGTCTGGGATCCTTTGCCTTAGTGTTGGCACTCGCACGAATCGGGCCGAACCGTTCGCACGTAGCTCTGGCTCTGCTTGCTCTGTGGAGAACATGTGTGCTTGTACTGAGCATCTTTGCAACGGACCCATATGGTATACCCGTCAGTCTAAGTG
>CAXTUE010000667.1:0-2607 GCA_964247355.1 uncultured Ktedonobacteraceae bacterium
TGTGTGGCTGGTATAGTTAATGGTATACATTGCCTTATCTCGCGTACAGGCTATACCGGCGAGGATGGCTTTGAACTCTACTGCGCGCCCGTCGATGTCGCGGAACTCTGGCAAAAACTGCTTACGGCAGGTCAGCCACACGGTCTGCTACCAGCAGGTCTGGGCGCACGCGATACACTGCGTTTAGAAGCCGCTCTCTGTCTCTATGGACATGAACTCGACGAGCAAACAAATCCATTGGAAGCAAACTTGGGCTGGACCGTCAAGCTCAAAAAAGCCGACGATTTCATCGGACGCACTACCTTGCAACGAGTCAAAGAGCAGGGACCGCAGAAACAGCTTGTGGGTATCGAGCTGATTGATCGCGGCATTGCGCGTGGCGGCCATGCACTTTATGCCAGCGAACAGCAGATCGGCATCGTTACCAGCGGTGCCCCCGGTCTCACTGTGGGCAAGAATATCGCGCTGGGCTATGTTGATGCGGCACATGCAGTTCCAGGCACTACAATTTCGGTTGATGTTCGTGGCAAGCATCTCAATGCACGAATTGTGCCACTACCTTTTTATAAACGTCAAAAGTAAAGCAGAGAGGGAGAACATTCCACATGGCAAAGCTGAATCATCCACAAGACTTGAAATACAGTAAAACCGACGAGTGGGTTCGCGTCGAAGGCAACCTCGCAACAATTGGCATTACCGACTATGCACAGGACCAACTCGGCGACATCGTGTACATCGAACTACCGTGGGACGCTAACGAGAACATCGCAGATGATGCCAAGTTCGGCGATATCGAGTCGGTTAAAGCCACATCCGAGCTTATTTCACCGCTCAGTGGCAAAGTCGTTAGAGTCAACACAAACCTTAAAGACACACCCGAACTGATCAATGACCACCCCTACGAAGCTGGCTGGATGCTCGTCGTCGAGATAAGCAATACCGCCGAACTCGCCAACCTCATGGGCGTCGAAGAATACCTGCAATACATCCAGGGTCGCTAACATTGCTCGTCCATGACAGTGAAAACTTCCTCCAATTCCGCGAAGCCGAACTGGAGGAAGTTTTCACTGTTAGTTCTTTTCCTGCAAACGCTGCTCTCGTAGATTCAGTAGCATCTGATTGGTCATCTGCCGGAGCCTGTTATTTGCATCTTCCAGTTCAATAGCAGACTTAACGAAGGACTTATACACATTCATAAACAACATATACATCAAGACCAGAGTCGCAATCCACCAGATTGTCTCAACAATAATCATAACCGTGAAGGGAAGTGAACGACCAAGTGGTGAGAGAGAAAAAAGAGATTGAACAATAAGCCATCCTACAAGTGCTATAATTTGAATAGTGACAAAGCGTGTAACAATTTGTGCCTTCTGACGTAAAGTAGACCGCTCCACAAGCATTCCCCTTTCATATTTTGAAGTAGCATTAGACATATTCATATAAAATACGTTTACAAAAGGGAAAAAGATGACAATAGGTTTCCTCTAGCTCACAGTTTCACGATCTAACTCGATATCTTCAAAGCTTGCCGGGTCTTCCTTTGCTTCCAGATGTGTAAGGATGTTCGATTCAGGTAATGCATGAAGCAGGGCAAGCTCGATCTCTTCACATAAAGCATGTCCTTGTCTGACAGTCCAGGCACCAGGAACTAGCACATGAAACGACACAAAACGGCGCGAACCTGCTACTCTGCTACGGATCGCATGAAAATCAATACCTTGCTTGCGGTAAGAGTCTAACACCTTCCGAATCTGCACCTGATCTTCCTCGGGTAATGCTGTATCAAGCAACCCCAAGCCTGTTTCTCGAATGAGTTTGATACCTGTCCAAACGACGTTTATAGCAACCAACAGAGCAACAACAGGGTCAAGGATGTTCCAACCTGTAACTGCCACCAGCAGCACACCAACAAGCACACCAGCCGTCGTGTAGACATCAGCAAACAGGTGATGAGCATCAGCCTGTAGTGTGATCGAGCGTTGTTGCTTGCCCGCTCGCAACATAAACCACGCTAAGCACCCATTGATAATCGCGCCCGAAACCGAGAATGCCAGACCAACACCAGCTTGTTCTATAGGTTGAGGATGCAAGAGACGAGGAATAGCTTCAACAGCTATAATAAGGGCTGCAACCAGAATTAGCGCGCCCTCAACACCACTGGAAAAATATTCGGACTTGGTGTGTCCATAGGTATGATCTTCGTCGGCGGGCCGTTCAGCCAGCCAGAGTGCCCATAAGCCAACCAGAGCCGCGACAAGATTCACGACAGACTCTGCTGCGTCAGAAAACAGCCCAACGGAACCCGTCAGAAAATAGCCAATGAACTTAGCACCCATCGTCACAATAGCCGCCACAACCGACAATATCATATAAAAACGTGGTGAATGTTCTTTCATCAGAGTCCCTTCATGTACACGTACTATACAGTGCAATGCTTCTTGCTTATGTACATTATATGTTCCCTTGTCCAGAGAAAACGCAGAGAATTTTCAGACAATAAAAGCACTCTAGTTAAGATGATGGCATCTTAACTAGAGTGCTTTTATTTACAGGTACTTCGCTTAATATTAGGATTTTTCAGGAAGACGTGTAAGAATTTGCCCT
>CAXTUE010000668.1:0-2603 GCA_964247355.1 uncultured Ktedonobacteraceae bacterium
TTAGGCAAATGTTGCAGAGAACTTCTCAATATAGAAGAGGGCTTACCCCAACTATTTGATGCAATTATTATCGATGAAGCTCAGGATTTTCATTTTGATTTTTATAAGTTATGTCATGAAATTTTGCGAGAACCCAAACGTCTGATATGGGCGTATGATGAAGTTCAAAGCTTAGAGAGTTTATCCATTCCGACCACCATTGATATATTTGGCACTCACTCAGACGGTTCTCCTATAGTTGATCTTGATGGTACATACAATGGTGAAATTGAAAAAGACATCATTCTTCACCGTTGTTATCGTAATCCACGACCTGTTCTTGTAACAGCACATATTTTTGGAATGGGTTTACTCCGTCCTCAAGGTGCTGTTCAGTTCATTCCTACACAAGGAGGTTGGGAAGATATAGGATATGAGGTAGTTTCTGGTAAATTTCAAGTCGGTCAGAAGGTGACAATACGAAGGCCAGAGAAAAACTCTCCTCATCTTTTAGAAAAATTGACTGGATATAAAGATTTAGTGCAATGTAAGGTATTTTCTGAAAGAACTGCACTACGTCAATGGATTGCTTTGCAGATTCACCAAAACATTCATCAAGATGAGCTGAAACCAGAAGAAATTGCTGTTATTTCCTTATCAGATTGGAAAAACATGGATGAAGACTTTAAGTTTCTCAAATATCATCTTTCTGAAGTTGGTATATTGGCAGTAAATATTAATAGCAACGATGTTGATAAAGGCATGTTTCAGAAAAAAGACTACGTTACTTTGACAAATATTTTTAGAGCCAAAGGTAATGAAGCTTCTGTAGTTTATGTTATGGGTTTTGAAGAAGTTGATGGCAATCCAAATCAAATCGTACAAGAGCGAAATCAAGCATTTACTGCTATGACGAGGACAAGAGGGTGGTGTGTATTAACGGGTATTGGAGAGAAAGCAAACGTGTTGTTTAAAGAAATAGATACGATTCTTTCTGATGGTCCAGAAAATGTTACGTTTGAAGTTCCAGATCCCAAAAGTATCAAACGTAACCTTGATAATCTCGAATATGAGAAAAGACGTAATAAAATGAAAACCGCAAAAAGTTTGACAAGTAAATTGAAACAAATTTTTGCAGAAATAGATGATCCTACTTTCAAGAAAGAGCTTTTAAACCAGCTACAGTATAGCGGTGATATAGAGGTTAACGACTAAATTCGCTTTGCGTTAGCAGAAGAGGAATTTTTGCAGTGAGCTACCGGAAGAAGTTGATCGAAGTTGCATTGCCGCTCAACGCGATTAACGACGCGGCGATAACGGAGAAGTCTATTCGGCATGGGCACCCCTCGACGTTGCATTTGTGGTGGGCGAGGCGACCATTGGCGACGTGCCGGGCGGTCTTATTTGCCTCGTTGATTGATGATCCCTCGGAACATACAGAGGAGTTTCCGACGGAGGAGGCGCAGGACAAGGAACGCGAACGCTTATTTGACCTTATCCGGCAGTTAGTGGTGTGGAAAAATTCTAATGATGAGCATCTGCTGGCAAAGGTGAGGGCGGAAATTTCAAGGTCAACGGGTGGAAACCCGCCACCTGTGCTAGACCCGTTCGCGGGCGGCGGCTCGATTCCTTTGGAGGCACAGAGGTTGGGGCTTGAGGCACATGCAAGCGACCTCAATCCAGTGGCGGTGCTGATCAATAAGGCGTTGATAGAGATACCGCCGAAGTTTGCGAATCGTCCACCCGTCAATCCAGAGGCACAAATTGAGTTGATGGGACGAGATTGGCATGGGGCGCAGGGGCTTGCCGACGATATTCGCTATTATGGAAAGTGGATGCGCGACGAAGCGCAGAAGCGTATCGGGCATCTCTACCCAAAGGCCACGCTTTCTAAGGATTATGGAGGTGGCGAGGCAACGGTTATCGCATGGTTGTGGGCGCGTACCGTGACATGCCCAAATCCAGCGTGTGGAACGCAGATGCCATTGGTGCGCTCATTTTATCTCTCGAAAAAGAAGGGCAGAGAGACATGGGTTGAACCACATGTCGATTACACTGTGAAGCCGCCAGCAATTAGCTTTACCGTGCAAATGGAAACGGAGCAAGGCAAGCCGCAAGAAGGAACGGTCAATCGACAGGGCGCGACATGTCTGGCATGTCATATCGCGGTGCCATTCGACTATGTGCGGAGCGAGGGCAAGGCTGGTCGCATGAAGGCACAACTGATGGCCCTTGTCGCGGAAGGTCATGCTGGACGCGCTTATCTTGCACCAAATGAAATGCAAGTAGCGATTGCAGATTCTGCTCTACCTGATTGGAAACCAGATGCTGTGTTGCCCCACAATCCACGCGATTTCAAAACTCCGAATTACGGTATGCGTACATTTAGCGATCTCTTTACACCACGACAGCTTGTTGCACTAACAGCATTTAGCGAGCTTGTGCAAGAAACAAAAGAGAGAGTGTTAGAGGATGCTCGTACTGCTGGTATGCTTGATGATACTCTTCCGCTTGAAAATGGAGGAAGGGGAGCTACTGCGTATGCTGATGCGGTGGCTGTTTATTTAGCGATTGCCGTAGATAAGGGTGCTGATTATTGGTCCACCATTTGCTCCTGGCATAAT
>CAXTUE010000669.1:0-2598 GCA_964247355.1 uncultured Ktedonobacteraceae bacterium
GAATGAGAATGGGGTCTAGCTCCGAATTTGCGGGCTGTAGGCGTACCCGGTCATGATCCTTCTCCTGGAAGAAGCGTTTCAGCGTGGCACTGCCCTCAACGCCTTCCTCCATGTGAACAGCGACGACAATATCACCATTCTGGCAGGTGGATTGGGACTTCACCACAACGTAGTCGCCATCGCAGATGTGGTCTTCGATCATCGAGCGACCTTTCACCACCAGCGCGAAGGCATTTTCGGCGTCAACAAGACCCGTACCCACGCTGATTGTCTGCTGCTCCTCCGATGGAAAAATATCCAGAGGCTGACCAGCAGCGATCATACCTATGATCGAAACGCCACTTGTTGGCTTTGTGAGCTTGATGCCACGGCTCTTCTTTTCTTGCCGTGAAATCATGCCTTTCTTTTCCAAAATGGTAAGATGATAGTCTACATGGCCTGTACTGGCAATGTTCATGGCTCGCCCGATCTCTCGATTCGTGGGAGGCATTCCCTCGGCTTTGATGTACTTGTCTATGAAATCATACATCTTGCGCTGTATTTCGCTGGCTTGCTCTGACGACATGGATTCGCTCCTGCCTTTCTTAATACACATCTACCTGTATCTTTCCCCACCCCACCTCTATGACCGTTCGCTTCTCGCACACCGAGTCGCTCAAACATTTTCACGCATCCGTTAGCGCATAGAAAACTAGAACGGCTATTCAAGAAAATAATACCATAACACAAGAGGCAATACAAGCTTTTTTGGAACGGATTTTCCTAATTTCTTTTGACATTTTCCTACAAAAAGGACTAGGAATACCTGCGCGATTTTGTTATACTCCAAACAGAAAATCAAAAGACATTGAATCTATGCATTCTAAAGAAATGTTCGTGTATTTGCGCCTGACACTTTATGAGGTGTACAATAGTCGTAATATCTACTCGACGGATGCAACGAAAGAGAGTCAAAAGAACATGGTTGAGATGACAGTTGAGAGCGTGCGAATAAACCTGGCTACGCAACAGCGGGTGGTCATCTTGAAAGCAACGAAGCAGGAACGCTACTTGTTTATCTGGATAGCGCAAGCGGAAGCGTATGCGATTGCCGTCGAACTTCAAGGGACAAATTCACCACGCCCTCTCACACATGATTTGCTGAAAAACGTGATTGGCGATTTGGGCGCGAGTATCGAAAGTATTGTAATTTCCGACCTCATCGACGAAATCTTCTATGCCCGTCTCGTGCTTGATGTAGCAGGCCGACACGTCGAGGTAGACTCACGCCCAAGCGATGCTATCGCGCTTGCCGTTCGTGCGAAAACGCCTATTTTTGTAGAGGAGAGTGTGCTAGATCGCGCTGGTGTCGCTCTGGAATCTGGCGATGAACCTCAGAAACCATTGGGACGTTCCGATCAGAAACGCATTGAAGCAAGCAAAGAGGATGAGGCAAATCTCGACGCATACCGCGACTTTATTAATACACTCGATGCCCTGGATGAGTTTGGGAAAGACTAACACGTCTTCTCAAACTCTCCTGTCTACTTACTTCAACATTTTAGCGCGTCTTCAGCAGAGCTTTCAACGTATGTACAATGATACGCGAAACAATGCTATAGGCAACAATTGCCAGTAATGTGTATAGCTCAACAGTAAAGAACTGAGGCACAGCGAGTTGTAGAAAGAGGGCGTGGAACGGTAACACAAACACATTACTCACTCCATATATAGCCTCTGCCCATAGAGTATCTGGGGATATGTTCAGTAGCTTAAGCGAGAAGCGCACCAGCAGCAACATCTGAATCGCGACAAAGCACATACCAACCGCAAGAGGTAGTATATTTCTCCATACACCATTTCCTTGTGCCTCACTATTTGCCGTCCCCGATCCTGATGGGACATTGTTTGATACTACATCTGGCATTGCTGGCAAAACGGGATAGACACCGTTCGGTACAAGCATTTGAGGAGGATTGCTCCGCACAAGAGGTTCTTCAATAAACCGGTGTGGAAATGGGTGTGTATCTATCTTTGGCGAAGGGACATCCTGCTCACTGGGCGGCACAACGGAATTTGGGAGCGTCGGAACAAACGCCTCGATGTCCGCACGAGGTAGTGGCTCTGTAGGCTCATCATGTTCATCTATCGGGGGATTACCTCGAAGATTCCACAACTTATTCAGCATGGTCTACACTCCCAATATTCCAGAGAACAGTATCCTTATACGTTGCTATAACGCCCTAATACGTCGTTATAGGTCTCTCGACGTTCCATCAACAGTATTCTATCCTTGTCCAATAATAGTACGGCGGGACGTGGAACGAGGTTGTAGTTGCTAGCCATTGGTAGACAATACGCGCCAGCCGTTGGCAATAAGAGATATTCACCTTCCTGCATACGCGGCAACAGCACGTTCTCTATAAGCATGTCGCCCGACTCGCAATATCGTCCAGCAATACATACCGTTTCCTCGCTTGTTCGCATAACTTCCTGTACGGGTAATGCAGTATAGACAGCTCCATATAACGCGGGACGAATATTATCAGCCATGCCACCATCAATGAAAAGATAGGTAACACCGCTTGCTGTCGTCTTACGCGCTCCAATACTATAGAC
>CAXTUE010000670.1:0-2596 GCA_964247355.1 uncultured Ktedonobacteraceae bacterium
CTCAAGTAAGTGGCCGCGTACGACCCGTTGATGCCCAGTTCTGGGTGCAGAAGCAACGTGCAATCCCTTTATGGTTTCGGCGACAAAAGCAAATTATAGGATATGGCTATGTACGGCTGGGAGACGGAACACTTGAGTACCCGGAAGCGTGTACCTTAGGTCCTATCGGCGTCAGTAGTCCAGAAGATGCCGTAGCCTGTGTACTCGCCACTGTACACTTTGCTTTGCAAAAAGCCGATGTGCTAGTCGTAAATGTGCCAGGTCCTCATCCCTCTCTAGCAGTACTGCTCGAAAACGGATTTCGCATTGCAGATGTTGATACGTTTATGTCGTCTGCCGAAGCACCTTTTTTTGATGCTCGCTGCTATATAGCATCGGGGGGCGATTTGTTGTAAAGAGCTTGAACGTGCTCATGAAATAAAGATTTTGTGTTCGCCTATTAACTTATAGACGTTCTATGAGGATGATATGACACCAGATGAACTGACTGAAATACTGTATCAATCAGGTGCTCTTCAACAAGGACGTGTTATAGAGATACAGACAGCACAAAACGAGGCATTTAATTCTTCTGTGCAACATCTTGTAGTGCGCTATTCTCCAGATGCTACACCATTCCTACCAGCAGCACTGCTACTTAAGAGGAATATTGACACAGACTGGGGAAAAGAAGCTGGGCGTAGTGAGGTCGCGTTTTATCAGCTTGCGGCACGGCATATGCAACGCTTACCAATGATCATTCCTCATTTTGCAGCTACATATGACGAAAAAACTGGAAACTCATTGTTGCTCCTGCAAGACCTTAGCGAAACTCATCGCCTTCCAGTTACACGAGAGCAGCAAATTCAACTCGAAGGTGTACCTAATGATACAGTGCTGCATAGTATTGTCGAGACTCTTGCCGCATTTCACGCTGCATGGTGGGAACATCCACTACTGGGTACCTATCCTATAGAACCAGATGCCGACTTTCAAGATGAAGAGCATTTTCGTGACTATTGTCTGGATATGGATCAGAATTGGCAGTCCTGCCTTGCCAAAGAGGGTGATTGGTTGCCTAAGGATGATATCAGTGAGATGCTTCGATTGCTGCCAGGAGCCTGGGAACGCTATCTCGCAAAGCGCTTCCCTCCATACAACCAGTTAACCTTTCTGCATACAGACGCCTATCTCGCAAATTTCTTGGTACCACGCACAGATAAGTCTGGGAGAGTCTACATGATGGACTGGCAATCTCCATATACAGGTATTGGCGCGTACGATCTTGTTATCATGTGTGCATCCTTTTGGACACCAGCGCAGAGAAAAGAGAACAACCGAGAAGAAACGATGCTACGTCGATATTTCGCAACTCTTTCTGCTCATGGCGTAACAAACTACACATGGGAGCAGTTGATGGAAGATTACCGCTTGATGATTATGTTTTTTCTACAACAAGCGATCTGGGATCAGACAAACGGCTCTCGACGCGACTACTGGTGGCCCAAACTGCAATGTTTGCTGAGTGCCGCGCAAGACCGTGACTCTCTGGGTCTATTGTTATGATGGAAAAAGAGAAGTATTGAACATACCTCCTAACAAAATCAGTCCTCCAGACACAAAGGTGTTAGTGCAGGAGGTAAAGCGTTTTCTACCGCATCTTCCTGTACATTCTATTGAGCGTGTAGAAGAGGGTGTTTCTACCTATGTCTACAGAATACGTAGCAACAACAGCGTGTTCTATCTGCGTCTTTTACCAGAAATCGACAGCAGTTTTGCGCCTGAAGTTTACGTGCATCAACTACTGAAAGCTAAAGGCGTCAAGGTGCCAGAAGTGGTCTACTACGAGCATTACAACGAAGTCTTGTGCCAATCGCTTATGCTCACCACTGAAATTCAAGGTATGCATCTAGGGTATTGTACATCACTGGAAGACCAGAAGACTATTCTCAGAGAAGCTGGCAGAGACCTTGCGCTCATCAATAGCGTTCCTGTAAAACACTTTGGGTGGATTCGCAGAGACCGTAGCGAGGTAACGCAACTAGAGGCAGAGTTTCCAACATATAGAGCATTCATCTACGAGTATCTTGAGAGCGACTTGATGCTACTGGAACAAAGCCATGTGCTGAAAAGTGATGATGTGGCAGCTATCTCTTCTATACTGGAATGTTATGATGCGTGGCTCGACGAAGAGCAAGCATGGCTTGCGCATGGTGACTTTGATGTGACTCATATCTACCAGCAACGAGGTCAGTACACAGGCATCATAGACTTTGGCGAAATTCGTGGTGCTAACCTCTTGTACGATTTCGGCCATTTCCGTATGTATGATGGCGAGAGGCTACCCAACCTTGTCTTACCATACCTCATAGAGGGCTACGAAGACGTTATAGCACTGCCCTCCGATTACGAACAACGTATAAGCTTCTCAAGTCTGCTTATCACTATTAGAATGCTTGCACAGGTAACGAGAAAGTATCCTACTCGCCCTCTTGGTCATGGTCTACAAGCTTTAGCAAGAGATATGCAGGTGTTACTCATTGGGTAAAACTTCGATCAGTTCTGCAATCTCGACTTGCAATGCCTTTGCAATCTTCTCAAGCGTACTCACTGTCAC
>CAXTUE010000671.1:0-2582 GCA_964247355.1 uncultured Ktedonobacteraceae bacterium
AGCTGAAACTCAGTTTGTTTTCTATCTCATTGATAAGGGAAGACCCATCTATGTAAAGTTTAATGTTTTCAAGCGTATCAATACGGGTGGTTTACCTCTTTCGGCACAAGAAATTCGCCATGCACTTAATCAAGGCCATGCAACAGAGATGCTTGCGGAACTAGCGGCGTCACCAATATTTAAACGAGCAATCGATAACGGAATACGAGATGATCGTATGGCAGACCGTGAGTGCGTTCTGCGTTTCTTAGCTTTCACAATTACGCCATATAGCACATATAGGGCGAAAGAATTCGATGGCTTTTTGAATGATCGTATGGCCGACATTAATAGAATGACTGATGAGCGAAGAGCGCAATTGAAGCAGCAGTTTTTTCGTGCCATGAGTGCTGCATATACCATATTTGGAAAAGATGCATTTCGTAAGAGATATACGGTTGATGGTTCAAGATATCCAATTAATAAGGCGTTATTTGAAAGTTGGTCAGTAAGCTTAGGACAATTAGACAGCGAACAGTTACAAATATTAAAAGAGCGGAGTGAGGTGCTTAAGAGAAGATTTATGATAACAATGGTCAAGGATCATGCCTTTGAAAGTGCTATTTCGCAAGGCACGGGAGATATTAACAAGGTGAAACGTCGCTTCTCAACAATTGAGCGGCTTATAAAAGAAGTGTTGGCATGAAAGAGCAACAGTATGCAACTCGAAAGTAATTTGGCTCTCCAATCGTTACGGCTGCAAAACTTCAAATGTTTTGAGGACCAAACACTACAATTACGCTCATTAACGTTACTTTCAGGATTGAATGGTACAGGCAAATCATCAGTTATGCAGTCATTGCTTCTCTTACGCCAATCATATCAACAAGATTTGTTACAAGAAACAGGTTTGGCTTTAAATGGCGAGCTTGTGCATATTGGTACTGCTCGTGATGCGTTGTTTGAAGGTGCCAAAGAGGATAGTATTAGCTTCAAGCTTTCGCTAGAGAATGGAGTTGCAAATGAGTGGCGTTTTAGGTATGACCGAGAGGTAGATGTACTTAGTTTAGCTCCTGGTACAGTGAACCATCAAGGCGTATACCTTGCAAGCCTTTTCAACGATTCGTTCCATTATCTTCAAGCGGAGCGACTTGGGCCGCGCAGATTTTTTGATATTTCTGATTTTCATGTGAGACAAAGAAGACAGATAGGCTCGGCAGGTGAATACGCTGCTTATTTTCTTTCCGTATTTGGTGATGAGCATATTGCACACAAAGAGTTGAGTCATCCAAATGCTGTTTCAATGTCTCTACGTGCGCAAGTAGAAGCGTGGCTGGGCGAAATTAGTCCAGGTACACGTATCTCACTGACGCCAATTTCAAATACAGAGACGATCAGCGTACAATTTTCTTTTGCAACGAGTAACAAGTATCGTGCGACAAATGTTGGTTTTGGCATTACTTATGTGTTACCGATTCTGGTGGCAATCCTTTCGTCTCGTGTAGGTACTCTTCTTCTCATCGAAAATCCAGAGGCGCACTTGCATCCCAAAGGTCAGGCTGAAATGGGAGCGTTATTGTCACGAGCAGCTAGTTGCGGAATTCAGGTACTTATAGAGACACATAGCGATCATGTGCTTAATGGGATACGGGTGGCTGCCCATGATGGGATTGTGGAACCGCAGGATATTCAGCTACATTATTTTCAATGGAAAGAGCGCGAAGGACTACCATATAACGAAGTAACGTCGATGCAGGTAGACCGTGATGGTCGTATTGATCGCTGGCCCGACGGATTTTTTGATGAATGGGATAAGAGCTTAGAGGCATTATTAGAACCGAGGAACGGGTAGGGTATGGATTTGGAGATGGTGTTGAACGAGCTTTCTTTGGAGCCTCCTGCTGACACGCTTCAAGTAGCTCGTCAACGGATGACCAACTTTTTAGGGACTGTGCGTATAGCAATAAAATTAGGCTCAAAAGGTATTCTTCGTACATCAACCGACCTTCATCATGTATCGCTTGCTCCTAACTATCTACTAAGTCAATGGCGGAATGATCCTGAGGTTGATAGAGAGACGCGTCAATTTTTTAGGTCTCTTGTTACAAAAGTTCCATATTTGCAGGATATAACAGATGTGACGATAGAGGAGAGGTCCGATAGGTCTCAATTTATGCATCAAGCTAGCGAGGCGAAAGGGTTAGGTGTAGCACATCTGCTTGAAGCTCTAGCTATTAGTTTACGGACTTCATCGCTATGGGAGCGTGATAAGGTGGAGCTAACGTTGATAGAACTTGATGAGAACGGGGATTTGCTTGAGGAACAAGTCCTCCATGTGATACATGCTTGCTCTGTAGAGCATGTTCAGACACATGCTCAATGGATAGCGGCACGTGTTCGCGAAGAGGCGCAGACGAGTGTTTCTGATGGGAGTGATATTTGGAAGCGTAGGAGTGAATTATTTCCCGCTTTGCAGTTTTGCGAGGCTGTGCAAAAACAGTTACAAGAAGTGTTGCAAGGCGATATTTTGTTACACCAAATTATGCGGAAACTGCTTGATCTCAATATGTTTAGTGAGGGTTGGGAAAATGGCTCTTTTGATG
>CAXTUE010000672.1:0-2581 GCA_964247355.1 uncultured Ktedonobacteraceae bacterium
TATTAGTACTATGTAAATGTAAAGGTTTTTAGGCTTGTGCACATACATTAAGAAAAACGACAGTATAAAAAGTAGTAATCTACTAAAGACATCCTTGTGCTCATTTGTACTGCAAAGAATTCTATAGACTATTTCCATATTTCTTACTCTAATTATCGGAATTCATTTTATTATAAAATAATAAGTTTTCTCAAAAAGTGAAACTTCTCTCTACTATACTACGTGATACTTCTGGTGCTAGCAATTGTTCTCATCATTCATATATTATATTTGAGCGAGAAAGAGTACTAGTAGGGATGCTTAGTTCTTTGCTCAACGGTTATCAATGTGTTAGGACGCCGTTGTTCTCTACTTCTGATGTACACTTTCTTCGTGATCTCATCCTTCTGTATTGTTGAATGCGCCTTCGTGCATTTGAGTCAAAAAGGAGTTCCTTGTGAACATTCTTGATGCTGTCATTCGTTCCTTTCAGTCAGCACTAGCCTTGCTCTTCGAGTTTGTGCCGCGACTGCTCGGCTTCCTGGTAATTCTGCTGATTGGCTAGCTTGTCGCTTCTGCACTTGCAAAAGCCATCACCTTCCTCTTGCGAAAAGTTGGCTTTGATCGTATTGCTGACCGTATTGGCTTATCACGGCTGGGACAGCAAGCCGGAATTAAAACGGATGCCGCCGACATTCTCGGCAAACTTGTTTACTGGTTCATTTTCCTGATTTTCCTGGTGCCAGCAGTGAACGCCCTAGGTCTTACGACTGTGAGCGATCTGCTTGGGCGTGTCATCGGCTACCTTCCCAATGTGTTTGTCGCCATCCTTGTCCTCTTTCTGGGTACTTTGGCAGCAACCTTTGTCGCGGATATCGTGCGTGGAGCTTCAGCGAGTGCGAGAGTTGGCAACCCCAATCTCTTCTCGAACATCGCCCGCTACGCCATCCTCGGCTTCGTAGCCATCGTTGCACTTGAACAGCTAGGCATTGCCACGTCGCTCTTAAACATTCTGTTTACCGCGATTGTCGGTGCAGCGGCCCTTGCTGCAGGCTTAGCCTTTGGCCTTGGTGGACAAGATACTGCACATAAGTATCTCGAGCGTACCGAGAGTGCCGCCAGCACTGCCGCTACACAGATACAGGCGCAGCAGCAACGCACAAACGGAGCACAAACATCCCCAGCCCTACGTCCTGACGTGCCACGAGCACGGTAACACGCTTCACCCGTCGCATTCCTACTTATGTCTATCTATCATTCTTTATGAGGAAGGTCGTTCTTTGAACCTTCCTTCCTCATCACAGAACAAGGAGAATTTTCATGGCAACTCAAGCAATGATTGTCGCAAGTGTGTTCGAGCAAGAGACTCAAGCACGACAAGCACTCAGCGCGTTGAAACAGGGCGGTTTCGCGTATGACCAGGTAGGCGTCGCCACACAAGGTCAGCAAGGTGTCGATCTCAAGAATGACCTTCTGAACCTTGACGTGCCACGCGAACAGGCAAACTACTACGCGCAAGAATTCAAGAAGGGTCGCACTGTCGTGTCTATCCGACCAGATGGACAAGAGCAGAAGGCTCATGATATTCTGCGTCAGTACGGTGGCTACGACTACGAGCGTCAAACAGCGGGGACTCAGACCTCTGCGGGCTATACACGTAACGCAGCAGCACTTTCTGCTCAGACGACGGCTCATGATGTCCAAGATGAATTTCATCAGCCTCGCTCGCTTCGATTACGCGAGGAACGCCTCAACGTGACCAAGGAGCGTGTACAGGCGGGTGAAGTTGATGTACATAAAGAAGTCGTCACAGAGCAGAAGACTCTCAACGTACCTGTCACTCATGAGGAAGTCGTGATTGAGCGACACGCCGTCACAGGTGGACAAATCGACAACACACCTATTGGTGAAGGCGAAATCATTCGTATTCCTGTGAGTGAAGAGCAGGTCAACGTGACCAAGAACACCGTGGTCACAGGTGAGGTCGCCATCGGCAAGCGAGCGGTCCAGGAGACCCAACAGGTTACCGATACCGTTCGTCATGAGGAAGCCCGCATCAACCAGGAAGGCAAGGTCAATATACAGGGCGATATTGATCCTCGAAAACCCTAACCGCCTGCTTCCTAGAAAGAGTGTTCGCTGGTAGCACATGTGTTGCCTGTGACCTCTGAGAGCCGTGTATCTCGCGCTCACAAGAGAACAGATGATATATCACAGCAGGAATGAGGCGATGTCTTACATTCTTTCATTGAGAGGAAGCGGGCGTCGAGTAACAGGGTAGTGCATTTATTCATGTTAAGGTAAAGTATGTTTTAAGGAGACTTTCATGTACGATGGTACACCCAGCACATGAGAATGTCTCATTTTCAGAGGAGAAATACAATGTGGCCTTTTGATCAAAATAACCAGCAGATGTACCAGCAGTATTCCCAGGCGCACGAGTCCGGCAACTATAATGGCCTCGATCAGAATCAGGCAATGGGCAATATGCAGCAGTTTATGCAAAATGCTCCTGCTGAAACTCAGCAACAGGTTTATCAACAGCACTTTGAGCAAATGCCCTATGAGCAGCGTTCGCAGTATGCTCAACAGATGCCTCAAC
>CAXTUE010000673.1:0-222 GCA_964247355.1 uncultured Ktedonobacteraceae bacterium
ATCGTAGGCCGCGCTTTGACTCGCCTTCTCGCTCCAATAGCTCTGACTGAACGAGCAGAGATCGCGGACAATGGCAATGGCAAGCAAGCCAAGCGAGGCGTATATCACAACGCTCAAATTTTTCGCGCTAATGCCCGAATCGATAACAATACGCAGAATTTGCGGACTCACAAGATTCGTCGCGGTAACAATCAGGAGGCTAAGAAACGCACCAAGTGCTGT
>CAXTUE010000673.1:239-2568 GCA_964247355.1 uncultured Ktedonobacteraceae bacterium
CGTAAGTAGCTCAGTGCGCGCCAGAGATCGCTCATAGTGTCTCTCCTCCACTCAGAACCCGAATTTGTATTCTCTTATGTTGCCATTTTACCTGAAGAATAAGAGAGAATGCTAGGGTTACATAATTTTGTCTTTACTTACGGGTAAATATACTGTGGGCGTCCGTTTGAATCCCAACGTAATTTTTTACCTTGCATTATGTTACAATTTGATAGATACAAAAAGAGGTGATACATCATGTTTGAAATTCCCGATGGGTTCGCGCGTTTCATGATTGAGTTTAACGGCGACGAGGCGCGCGCATGGCTCGA
Organism: uncultured Ktedonobacteraceae bacterium; assembly: GCA_964247355.1. Lineage (GTDB taxonomy): Bacteria > Chloroflexota > Ktedonobacteria > Ktedonobacterales > Ktedonobacteraceae > JBBQVS01. The sequence continues at coordinate 551 of CAXTUE010000673.1, forward strand.
ACGTCTACCAGCAATACTTACAGCATGTGAGCAGCGTTGGAATCTGACGCTTGACAGGCCATTTCCCAATCTGTCCTACCACTATGTAGTTCCGGGCGTACGAAATGATGACACACCTGTTGTTGTAAAGGCACAGTCGCCAAACACGGAAAGGGGGGAATTAGAAGCATTACGCCTCTTTGATGGGCACGGCATGGTACGCTTGTTAGCCTACGATAGTGATGATGAAGTGATGTTGCTGGAACGTCTTCGCCCTGGTACCTCGATTAGAATGATAAGAGATGACGAAAAGGCCCTTTCGATTGCCACGACCGTGATGAAGCAATTGTGGCGTCCCGCTCCAATCGTACATCTTTTTGACACAGTTGAGAAGTGGGGACGTGGCTTTACACGGTTACGCCAATATTATGGAGGCGGCAATGGTCCTTTTCCCAAAGCGTTGCTTGAAGAGGCGGAGACACTTTACGCAGAGTTGAGCACATCTATGACGGAACGCAAGTTGTTGCATGGCGACCTGCACCAGGACAACATTCTGTCCTCAGAGCGCGACGGTTGGCTGGCTATCGACCCCAAAGGCTTGATTGGCGAACCTGCTTATGAGACGGGAGCACTCCTACGCAACTTCTTGCCAGAGCTACTGGAGCAACCGGACCCAAAGCGTATACTGGCACGGCGCATAGACCAGTTTGCTGAGGAGCTTGGTTTTGATCGTGCCCGTATTCGCGGATGGGGTATATCGCAGGCAGTTCTAGCAGCATGGTGGGGCGTCGAGGATAGCGATACCTTAGGAGAGGGCGCGCTGACGTGTGCCGGATTGTTGTCAGAAATTCCAGTCTAGGTAATGAATATGCTGATAGAGGTTTTCCAAAATACAATTACCACCGTAACCAGGCCACTCCCACGATTTTTATTGAACTACGCTTGTGCGAGTAAGCGCGAATTGCTCAAACATGGCCTCCCACACCTCCTGGTTCTCAAGGCGTTCGCGCGGACTGACCACGCGCGCATTGATGGAGGCGAAGATGGTACGTAACATACGTTGTAATACAGAAGATGCTTCGTCGTAAAAATCAGAGGCGACATGCATGCTTTCGTTCATAACGGAGTCACAGAGGTTCGCGAAATCTTCGATATCAATATTGTTATGGTCAACGCGAAACTCATAGCTGCCCATATTTAACAGGTTTTCGTTAACGAGTAGCGTTCTGAGCATGTTGGGGTCTAGCTCAGTCCTGCTATTGCGGTAGGCGTCGATCAGCGCGTCCATCGTCCAGTTCACAAAGCGTACGAGCGTGGGAAGTTGTTCGGTCGGCGTATGTTTCCTCTCCCATTCTTGCTCCATCCGGCTAATCAGGTCGAGCAGTTGGAAGTTCTCCATGCGTAGCATCTCGGCAGCTTCGGGCAGACGTACCTTGCGGCTACTGCCTTGATATGGTTGCTCTTGAAAAACATGGCCCACAAGTCCCTGCTGTACTAGCTGGGCAAGTTCGTGCGCTATATCTAACTCCGGGCGTCGCATAGCACTCGCAATACGGCGCACACGGCGATACATATTGATATGCATGAATAGTTCGAGTGTATGACGATGAAAATTCATAGCCTTCGGAATCTCTGGCGTCAACTGCAGCATCGTACGCATTTGCTGGGGTAGATAGGGCTGCATTGTCTGCCACTCATCGCTGTAGCGCACAATCTCCATCGCGGTCCGCATCACCTCTATATTAAGCGGTACGTCGCCGTAGGGCAGCAATTTTTGCACATCGGGGCTTGCGATAAACTCATAGGAGCCATCTGGCCACAGGGCAAGTTCGCGAATCGTCCACAGAGCCTTTGTGCGCAGTGCTTCACGTAGCTGGGTCTCGTTGATAACGCGCATCGCGATCAGGCGTTCACCAATTCTTTTGCCCACAACATCGGAAAGTTGCTGAGAGAAGGCATTCTCGATCTCCTGGTGTGACCGCTCCCGGTCCTCCGGGTGGACCAAGTCGAGAAACGGCGTGCGGGCGATCTCTTCGGGC
>CAXTUE010000674.1:0-2564 GCA_964247355.1 uncultured Ktedonobacteraceae bacterium
AGCAGGTGCTGTTGCCCCTCGTTTGCAACGAGTAGTGTTCGTGCTGCGTAGGGTTGTTTCCACTGTATGCTGCCATCTCTAGTGTTTAGCGCGAAAATATTGGAGTCACTGGCCATATAGAGGGTTTCTCCATTGACAACAAATGGTGGGGCATATGTAAGCGTATCGGGTAGTGTTTGTGTCCAGCGCATATGCCCGGTCTCAAGCGTATAGGCGGCAACCTGTGAATGAGTGACGGACGCAATTGTATAGACTGTGGTGGCATCACTTACAGGTGCAAAGGGATGAACGCCGCGAGTTGGTTGCTGGCCCACGATATGCCATATCTGCTGACCATTCTGCGTTACCACCTGCAAGCCATTTGGACTTTCAACAAGTAGACGCCCAAGTGTGTCACGTGTGATTGCTCCGTTTGCTAACGATGCCGAGCGTTGTAGCGCGATATTCGACGCTGTACTTTGAAGGGTTAAGAGTTGTTGTGTCCCGCCTTGAGCAGAAGTATAAACGCCCAGTGCTGTCGATGTAGAACTAGTGTTGACAGCAATTGGTGCCGTTAGACGAACGGTATCCCGATAACCTATGAGGTCTTGTTGCGAGCTTATACGCCCATTGCTGACATCAAGTGTATGAATATAGAGGTGTGTTGCTGTCAGGTCTTGCCATAATAAGAATGAATTTATGAATAATAATGTGAGAAGGGCCAGAGGCAATACAATACGCCAGAGGATGGAATAGCCGTAAGGAGACCAGGGCGCCCGCAAGGATGTTGGCAGAGGGATGCGATAGCCGTAAAGAGACCAGGGCGCCCGCAAGGGGAACGCCCCTCCCATACGATTCGTACCCTTGTTAGCCTCTTCCCTAATTGGAGATGCTTCCTCATCCTTCTCGTCTCCAATCGGGGGTGTTGTTGGCACGAATGGCATTGCTACTATCATCGCTTTTGGAATAGCGGGAACTCTTGGCTCGGTTTCGACATCTGAATCGGCGACGACGATAGCTGTTTCTTGCGCAGATGGTTGAGACATGCTGGTTTCTAGTTCGGGAAAATCTTCGATAGCAGAAGGTAATGGAGTACTGTGAATGAGGTTGCCATTGACACTCTCTTCTATCTGGGGCGTAGTGTGTGAAGCTGGATATTTATTCTGTTTTCTACGATGGTGTTTTCTTTTATGTCTCTTTGTCGTATGTTTCGATGTGGATACAGGTTTTTTTGCTATGAGAACACTGCTATGCGTATCTTGTCTCCTGTCACCATCCTGCTGTTGTTCAGGCATTGATCTGTCTTTCCCTAGTTGTTTTATAGAAATATATTTATACCATACTATAACAAATGGTGGTTGACATGGAAATAGACTTTGCTGAATAGACTATTTGCATGTTATAGTTAAGCGAAGTCATATTATTTCATCCGAGGTAGTCTATGCACAACATCAACCTGCATCAACTCGCGACCTTTCAAGTTGTCGCGAAGCACTGTAGTTATGTGCGTGCTGCCGAAGAACTGCATTTCAGTCAACCCGCCGTTTCCGCACAGATACACCAGCTTGAGGAGTCGCTTGGCGTCAAGCTCTTTGATAAGATTGGACGCAAGACGCATCTAACACAGGCGGGCGAGGAACTCTATCACTACAGTCAGAAGATATTCGCGTTAATCGACGAGACGCTAGACACGATGAGCGCGTTAGCGAGTCCACATTCTGGTCGACTCAGTGTGGGTGCCGATACGACCGTTGGCACCTATGTTATCCCCAACCTGCTCGGTAAGTTCCGGCAATTTTATCCTAAAGTCGAGATCACGCTTGAGGTTGTCAATCCAACGCCCCTGCTTGATGAGTTACGCAACAACCGCATCGACATGGCGATCATGAGTCGTATCCCCGATGATGCCCCTGTTTTTGCCGCTCCATTTGCATCGAACGAACTTGTGCTGATTGCTCCTCCTACACACCGTCTGGCGGGTATCAAGGTGCCATTTGCGGAATTAGCACGGGAGCATTTTCTGATGCGCGAACTGGGTTCGGGAACGCGTTCAGCATTGGAAGGTGCGTTCCAGGAAGCTGGCTTTCCGTTGCAGGTCAGTATGCAGGTGGGAAACAATAGTGCGATCAAACAGAGCGTTGCCGCAGGTCTGGGCATTGCGCTGATCTCACGTGTAGCAATCGAAATGGAACTGGAAACGAATCGCCTTGTCGTTCTCGATGTCGAAGGCTTTCCACTGATGCGTAAATGGTTGCTTGTCCATCTCAAAGAGAAAAACCTGTCGGCAACCGCTCGTGCCTTCAAAGCATTTATTCTACAGCATACGGAACTTCCATCGCGCGGCGAGCGTATGAAACAAACAATTTCTCCATAATTGGTGGTTTCGATAAAAGAATTGGGGACGTGAACATCTCTTCTTGAGGCGACGGACGTGATGAATGCCGTCCCTACAGTGCCTGAATTATTTAGTGGATAAACCAATAATGATTTCTGCAAAAAGGCATGAGGTGTTGGTTCATTTTAGGTGTCCCTCTATACTGAAAGTGTCAGAGTTCAGTTTAGCATTTCTGGGAGGCACCTATGGT
>CAXTUE010000675.1:0-2562 GCA_964247355.1 uncultured Ktedonobacteraceae bacterium
CATTCATCACGTCCACTTCTGTCTCTCACCCCACCCCGGTACATGGACGTGATGAATGCGGTCCCTCCCTCCTATAATCCGTATTAATTTGTAAAAGAGCATCATCGGTCCCTACAAAGTTTGCGAGAAACACCAAAAAGCGTTACAATGAACTGCACATAACATAGTTTGAAGGATTTTTCATGGCTACACCGTTCGAGGCCGTCCTAGGTATCACGTTTCAGGATGCCTCGCTATTACGTCTTGCGCTCACGCACCGCTCGTATGTCTATGAGACACCGGGGGCAGCACTCGCGACAAATGAGCGTATGGAATTTTTGGGCGACTCTATCCTGGCATTGATTAGTGCCGATTTTTTGTATCGTACCTTCCCAACGTTGACCGAGGGTGAGCTAACCGATGTACGTGCCGTGCTGGTACGTACGGAGACGCTGGCAACCTTTGCGCGCTCGTTGTCGCTTGGCGATCACCTACGTATGGGGAAAGGCGAGCAGGGGACAAAAGAGAGTCCACGCGTACTCGCCTCGGCATTTGAGGCGGTGCTTGGAGCGGTTTTTCTCGATCAGGGTCTAGGGCGTGTACAACAATTTCTGCTCCCAAAGCTGGAGCCAATCGCGACCAATATCGTAGAGAAGCGGCTGTTCAAGGACAGCAAATCGCTGTTTCAAGAGGTGGCGCAGGCACGTGAAAGTATCACGCCGTCCTATCATCTCGCCAGTCAGGAAGGACCTTCACACAACCGTACCTTTACGGTCGAAGTCATGCTCGGCGAGACGGTAGCTGGCCGTGGACAGGGACGCAACAAACAATCAGCCGAACAGGAAGCCGCTCGCAACGCATTGGAGAGCAGGGGATGGATGTAGTCAATGAACGAGAGGCCCGTAGGAACCGAATTGGGACAGTAGATGGGGACGTAGGATGCAACAAGAACAGCGACCAATTGCACGACCGGAACAAACGCTCCGTGTGAGCGCGCGGCTCATCACGGCAAGCAATATCTTACATCTTTCTTCAGATGAGTTAGAGCGAGCAATCACCCAGGAACAGATAGATAATCCAGCGATAGAGGTTACAGAGCAACGTGTATGCCTTACCTGCGGAACACCGCTCTATGGCGCGACCTGTGTGGCCTGTGGACAAACGGCAAAGCAAACGTCAAAGACTAGCGAATCGTTTGCAAACTATGAAAGCACCGAACCACAGTGGGCGTATCAGCAGCAGACCTTTTACGACATTGATAACTATGGCTTTGCCGAAGTTGATAGCGACGATGATTATGATCCGCTTGCAAGCATCCCTACGAGAGAAACACTTTCGGAAACACTACTACAGCAATTAGAAGGATTAGTCTCACCCGATGACGCGCTCATAGCGGAACAATTGGTGGGCAACCTCAATGAACGGGGCTATCTGGATATGAGCACACAGGATATCGCGGAGCACTTAGAGGTGCCTGTCGAGCGCGTCGAGTATGTACTGAGTCAGTTACAAACGCTTGAACCGCTTGGCATTGGTGCTAGAAACCTGCGCGAATGTCTACTTATTCAACTACGTGCATTAGAGGAGCAGGAAGTTCCTCACCCACTTGCACACACTCTGATTGACCAGTACCTCGATAGGCTTGGACGCAACCAGTTTGCCGAAATCGCTCGCGAACTGAAACGTCCTGAAACGGAGATACGGCAAGCAAGCATCTATATTCGGACGAAGCTACACCCTTTTCCCGCGCATATTTATCGAGATGACACACAATATACGCGAGTCGTTGGCGGTGTCACCTACGTACGGCCCGACATAGTGATTCGTGCCAGCGACGAAGAGTGCGAGGTTGAGTTAATCGAGGAGAAACGCTATAACCTTCGCGTTGGAACGCATTATAGCGGTACAACAGGTGGAGATACGCAAGACAATAACGAAGTACAAAAATACATGCATTCGCAGGGAGACCGTGCGAAGTTCTTTGTCGATTGTGTACATCGACGCTGGCATACGCTGCATCGCGTTATGGACCTTGTAGTTGACTACCAGCGCGACTTTCTCACGCACGGCATACGCTACCTGCGCCCACTCACACGCGCAGAAGTTGCCACGCGCCTCGGCCTTGACGAGGGAACCGTAAGCCGAGCCACGGCCAACAAATACGCATTGCTCCCCAATGGTCGTCTTATCCCGCTCTCGGATTTCTTCGATAGTTCACTGGGCGTAAAGGATGTCTTGCGCGAACTCATCATATCGGAGACTCCAAAGCACCGTTTCAGCGACGATGAGTTAGCACGTCTGCTTACCGCACGAGGCATGCCGATGGCTCGCCGCACTGTCACTAAGTATCGTGAGGAGATGGGAATAGGCTCGTCGAGGGAACGGGGGTAGATAATAGAGAGAAGACATAACCGATAAATCGGCTCTACAGGCGGACGTGATACATCTGGTCCCTACGAAACCCTCTGGGTTTCGTAGGGACCAGATTATGCGTTTTAACAAAAGAATGCGGATATATCTGAGGTAGGGACCGCATTCATCACGTCCATAGTGGCATCTCATCCAGCAAACGGACGTGATGAA
>CAXTUE010000676.1:0-2560 GCA_964247355.1 uncultured Ktedonobacteraceae bacterium
CTTGTTTATATGTCAGAATGCCTTCCCCGTATTTTTTGATTGCTAGAGATGTGATATATGAGCGGTCTTGTGAGGATACAAAATCATAGAGGTCCAAAAACATTATCGCGCCAGCGATATCCATGTTGTGATCGCCAACAGCACTCCACCAACTTACATCAAGTACAGCAGAAATCTCCAGTTTGTCATTCACGAGCACATTACCAAAGAAATAATCGCCATGCACAAAATTCTTCGCTGGATGATCTGGTAAGGTGGAAACATCTCGATCAAACTTTTCTAATATGTAGTCTACATTAATCCCATCCGCTTGTAGGATTGCTCTTGTTTCGTGCAACTTAAAGGGAGCCTGTTTCTGAATAAATCGGGGCCAATTCGTGTAACGAGCAGTATTCTTTAGGTCGTTGAGCAACTGTCCATAGTCGTTTGTATCAAATGTTATTGTCTTGAATGAGTCAACAGCTTCAAGAAAATTTACTAACAAGCGTTGTCTCTGTTGTTCATCGAGTTGCTCATAGACAAGTGCAGGTGATGTTCCAGCCAATCTTTTCTCTATCTGGAACACTACATTCTCTTTTTGACGTATTTCGTATAGTTCAGGAAAATCGAAAGGTAAGTTATGAGAAGATAAAAATGTGTAAAGATCGTTCAGTTTCTTTAAATGCTCTACTGAGGCTGCATGTTTGTAAATTCTTACAACTGCATCCTCTGTATAGCTGTACACCTGCGACTCGGAGCCTTGCCCAAGTAGAACAGGATTTTGGATGTGTAGTGAATTAAGAATATCTTTAGTGGTTGCATCAAACGTTTGCATTACAATCCTTTTTCATCGGTGAGCAATAAAGACGAACTCTAAGTCAGGACGGTCGGGAGCATCTCGAACCGTTTCCGTTGTGAATTGAGCACGAGAAAGTGTCTCAGCAATCTCTGATCGGGTGCGGAACCTTAATGTTGACTCGGATGTCATCACGCTCCCGTCCTTGTGAAACACAAATGTATAGCGGAAAGAGACGAGCGGTAGCTGCGCATTCACCAGTTCCACCCAGGAATCGACTGTGCCGATTTCTGGTATTTCTATCGTCTTGTAGGTCTGCTCTCGATTCCAACTCTTCCATGCTTCCTTGTCTAGATTCCGCACCTCAAAGACAAGCCGCCCATTTGGACGAAGGGCGTCGTGACATGCACGAAGAGTTGCCATCCACTCCTCGTCCGTAACGAAGACTTGTGCCACGTTGCCGGTCATGGTGATGAGATCGGCATCCAATCCCTTGAGATGTGCCGCAGTACCTGCGACCCAACGAACTTTGTCGGCATGTGCTTTACGCTTAGCAACTTCCAGTGAGGCTGTAGCTGGATCGATGCCAACGACCTCTTTCCCAAGTGCCGCCAAGCGACAGGCAAGATTGCCGGTGCCGCACCCTAGATCAATAACAAATTGAGCGTGGAACTCATCTGCTATGGCTAGATATGGAGCAAGGTCCAGTCGGGCTGGATTGTCGAGAAGGTCATAGACTTCAGCAAGTTTAGGCTCGGCAAATAGGGCATCAGGCATTATAGTAACTCTCCTTTAGTCATCTGTTTCTCAGTTAACAAGCTTTGATCTAGTGAGACATGAGTGTTTACTTCTTGCAGGTGTTCAAAGTTCACTATAGTGTTTTTTTTGTTATTGACTAACATTGTATTGATACAAGAACGAGCTTTGATTACAATTTTACGCTAGCATATAATGCTAATCAAGGCTGTGATATTTTTTGGCCTGAAGGAGGAAAAACATGGAGTTAGCCGGTAGTTCGTGGACATTAATCAGTTTTGAGACTGAGGGGGAAGTAGTTTCTGCCGTGAAGGATGCGCCCGCTACGCTTACCTTTGCTGCGGAAGGGGAGGAAGTGAATAGGATTAGTGGTACTGGTGGTTGTAACCGCTACTTTGGGAGTTACATGCTTACGAATGATCGGCTCTCTGTCAGTCCACTGGGTTCCACGCGGATGATGTGTGAGCCAGAACAGATGGCGCAAGAGGATCGATTCTTTCAGGCACTCTCGACCGCCGAAAGCTATGAGCTAAGTGATGAGTTGCTCATCATATATGCGCAGGGTAAGCTTAGGTTTAAGCCGAGCTAGATACCAGACATAAAAGGAGTATTGCTATGACTAAAATTCATTTCGATACGGATATCGGTGGCGATATAGATGATCTCTGCGCTCTAGCAATGCTTTTGAAATGGCCTGACCTTGAAATCACAGGCATTACTACGGTAGCTGAGGCACGAGGAAGACGTGCAGGGTATGTAAAATATGTGCTGAATATGATGGGGCGTAACGATATTCCGTTTGCGGCGGGTGCCGATATTGCAGAAGGCTATTATCGCTATGCCGAACTAGGCTACCCGCCTGACGAAGAAAATTGGCCTGAACCTATAGCATCACAACCTGGAATCCCCGAAAAGGCGTTGTCACTTCTCAAGCAAAGTATCGAGCAAGGTGCGATTATCGTTGCGGCTGGACCATTTACCAATTTAATGTTGCTGGATAAAGCATATCCTAGCACCTTGAAGCAAGCC
>CAXTUE010000677.1:0-1952 GCA_964247355.1 uncultured Ktedonobacteraceae bacterium
GTTTAAACCCTTCTGGCTCATCTCTTTGATTGCAACTATACGGTTTCCCAGTTCCGTATCTTCTGCTTTGTAGACAGACCCCATACCGCCCTGCCCTAGGCGGTTCAATTGCTGATAACGCTGCTTGAGTAGGGTAGTTTGAGGTGAAGTAGAGAGTGTTGCCAGTGATGATGCATCTAATGCTTGACCACAAGCAAAACAAGATACTGCATTGGGTGTGTTTGCCGCTCCACATACTGGACAAAAAAGCGGGGATGCAATCATTGGAACACGGCTCTTTTCTACTGACTGGCGAATGTCTCTAAACAATAGTATAGACGGAAGAATGTGTCAAGCACAAAATGCCAGTGTGCTATCAGATTAACAACCTTCAAAACCCGATAGTCCTATATGCTTCATGCATTCTTCATAAGCTAGTGTTATAATGAAATGGCACTTTTGTGGGTGTTGTGCTGAATGTAAGAGAGAGTTTCTCTGGAGTATAGTGACGAGGGTGGACTCATGGCAAAAAAGATATTAGTAATGGACGACGACCCAACTATCGCTGACTTGCTCAAGGACGCGCTAGCAGACGAGGGCTACGATACATACATGACGACGCAGAGCTTGCGCTTCTATGACGCGGTGCGTGAACATGATCCTGATCTTATCCTGCTCGATATTATGATGCCCTATCTGGATGGACGCGATGAGTTGAAATTGATGGGCATGGACATGGACGCCGGTAGATTGCGCCGCATTCCCGTTATCCTCGTCACTGCTTATCTTGACGCGCATAAAGAGGAAGACGAGTTTCATGAGGCGGGCGTGGTTCATATCGTCTACAAGCCATTTGATCTTGATAAGCTGGTGACACTGGTACACTCCACGATTGGTGAGCCGGAGGGAGGCAATACATGAGCGTTACGAGCGATGCACATGAGGAGAAACAGCGTGTGCGCGTCGCCCTTGATGCGATGGGAGGCGATAACGCTCCAGGCGAAATTGTGCTAGGTGCAGTCCAGGCCGCGCGCGCGTATGGTATAGGCGTCTACCTTGTCGGACGGGAAGAGGCGATACAAGCCGAACTCGCCAAACACGATACGAAGAGTCTCGACCTGCCCATTGTGCATACCGATGAAGTCATTGAGATGGATGAGCATCCCGCCAATGCAGTGAGGCGCAAGAAAAATGCTTCTATGACGCTTGCCTTGCAGTTAGTACGTGATGGGAAAGCGGTTGGTGCGGTCTCGGCTGGCAATAGTGGCGCGATGTTGGCAGCCTCATTGTTCACGCTCAAACGTATTCCAGGCGTTGAACGTCCCGCACTTGGCGGTGTATTGCCCACAAAGAATGGTGCATGCCTTGTTATTGATATGGGGGCGAATACCGACTGCACACCTGAATACCTGCAACAATTCGCCCTTATGGGTTCGCTTTATATGGAGCGCATCTTTTCCATTCAGTCGCCACGCGTTGGGCTACTTGCGAATGGCGAAGAGGAGAGCAAGGGAAGCAAGCAGGTGGTTGAGGCGCATCAACTCCTCAAAACAAATGCTGCCGCGCTTGGCATTAACTTTATCGGCAATGTCGAAGGACGTGATATTCCAGCGAACGGGGCTGATGTCATTGTCTGCGATGGCTTTGTTGGCAACGTCGTCTTAAAATTGAGCGAGGGACTTGCCGAAACGTTGCTGGGCCTCATTCGTACACAGATGACCAGTTCGCTGTCAAGCAAGCTTGCGGCGGCAGTGTTGCGTCCCGGCTTGCGCAAAGTGTTCAAGCGGCTCGACTACGCTGAATACGGCGGCGTTCCCCTGCTCGGTATCAATGGGTCAGCTATCGTTTCGCATGGACGCTCAAACGCTAAAGCTATCAAGAATGCTATCCGCGTCGCGCGCCAGACAGAAGAAACAGGGGTAGCGACCGCCATTGCTGAGGGACTGGCAAAGCTTCATACAGAGGTATAAGAG
>CAXTUE010000677.1:1962-2557 GCA_964247355.1 uncultured Ktedonobacteraceae bacterium
TTGCAAACTCCACTAGCTTTAGTCTGCTTTCTTCTTGCGCTTAGCAGAGCCGCCGAGTTTTCCAATACGCCTGTAAAAATCAGGGTCTTGCTGCTCCTTCGTTTTGTTGCCGCCACGTTTGCCCATTTCCGCAAAATGGTCCATTCCATATTTTGTTACGTTGGCCTGACCGCCCTTTTGGGCAATAGTGCGGTAATACTCGCTACCACGCTTGTCTTTTAAGGCAGTGCCACCCATTTTTCCAATTCGTTGGTAGTAATCCTCGCCGTATTTGTCGCGAACTTTGTGGCTTCCTTTTTTTGTGATGTTTACTAATGACACACCCAGAGACTGATTCTCATTTACTTGCACCATGATTGTGTCTAAATTTTCCATACACGGACATCTCCTTCAAAATAGCCGAAGCTAAAAATTAGCAGGTATGTACAGAGTAGCATGAGAACATGTATGAAATTCCCCCTAGATTTCCTCCTACCCACATCTACGAGGTATAAGACTCGTATTTCCCATAACTACATATTTTGATAACAAATTTTTCAAATAATAGAAATATCAAAAATGCAATTGAACATCATAGTTACTAACACCACTGTGT
>CAXTUE010000678.1:0-1402 GCA_964247355.1 uncultured Ktedonobacteraceae bacterium
ATACCCAGGGCATCGAAGGCAACTTGGGTACGATTGCCATTTGGATCGGTAATCATTGCGGGTTGCAGTATGCGATAGTCGTTGACAGCACAAGTAGTGTTTCCCAAGGGGTCAACCACCTGCTCGACCAACAAGTTATAGTGATCATAGGTGGTCTGCGAAATGTTTCCAAAGGCATCCTGTAAGCGATTTGAAAGGTAATAGCTGTCTTCGTCATAGCTTGCACGTCCACTGGGTACCCACCATGTCTGGAGAACGTCCGGCTGCGCTACATAGCCACCTTCACGTAACATTTGCGGTATTACGCGATTATTGCCGCCGGAATCTGTCCCATAGATAGTCATAATTAGGTCATCAGTCAAAGCTGCCTTATACGTTTCATAGTGCAGTCCCAGCCGCTCAATTTCGCCCAGCCCAAGACGGTGAGTATCCTGTTGTGGTGGGTCAATCACATGCGGTTCTGTGTCTTTACGAAAATACGTGCGAGTCCACTCCACAATACGCTTTTGTATGATGCCTAGTGCAGGAGAGCGATGGTAGGGGACGAAGTCGTTCGGGTCGTTAAGTAGTGGGACACAATCTGCCAAATGATAGCGTTGACGGAGCAAGCCGCTCATCTCGTAGAGGCGCGTCTGATAAGGAAGACCGACATAATAATACTCTTGCGTATCGGCGGCATTAATAAAGTCAGAATGTGTGTAAAGAATCTTCGGCTCCGCCTGTTCAGAGAGGTTCGCTGGTGCAATTCTGCGGGCGTAGGTAATGCTGACACTATCTGTAATGTTGCCGAAGTTGTCCACGCGCAGGTTTAGCACGTGGAGAACACGGGGGTCAGCAGGCTGCCGCTCGTAGTGATACGTCAGATTTTCCAGGGGTGTCGTATGGTAAACGGCATGAGCATTGTTGCCTTTCGGTTGCAAGAGGCGGACGCGATAGCGGTTCTCCGTCACCTGATAAGGGTGGTCGGCTTTGGTCGTGCCGTCATGGGCGTAGACTTCGGTGCGAAGTGGTGCGCCACGCAGCACCCTGTACGCCTCACGTGGTGTGATACTAGTTTCAACATCATGACTGTCCAGGGCTATGAACTGCGGGTCGCCTGCGTAGTAGCTTTGTCGGTATGCATGGTCCAAATCATTGAAGTCGAAGACTTCACCGGGCGCAGTCGGATCAAAATAGATGCCTGTGTGAAACCAGCTACGGGTCTCGACAGGCGGGAGATGATAAGATGGAGTAGCGTTATCGAACTGCACGGTGTTATCATGCAAGCCTCGCGTACCAAATTCATTGATATATTCTGTGTCAAAGCGATCCACTCGCCCGAAGCCCCGGAACTCACGCTCGTGACCATCAAAATAACCGTGATGGTATTTATAGGTCGTCACAAGCTTCATCTTGCTCACAT
>CAXTUE010000678.1:1412-2556 GCA_964247355.1 uncultured Ktedonobacteraceae bacterium
GAACAGGGAAGGAGAGTTTTGTGATCCAAGGCTCTCCTGTCTTCTCATCCTCCAGATAGAAGCGAGTGGACGAGGCGTACTCGACACGGGTCGTCGCGCCCATGTGGTTGTCCATCTCCACCAACAAATAAGGCTTAACTCCGCCACAGAAATCCAGCACTTTGTAGTTGCCATCTGGTTGGCGATTCAGAGGATAGCTCCAGATGATTGCTGTGGTACCCGTACCGTAGAAATCAGCGAAGCGAATGGCAGCCTGGTTACTGGCATCTGGTGTACCATAGATGAGGTGTTCGTCGCTCCAACTGTTGCCACTCCGGTTAAACCAGAACCGAACGCGCCCAGACTCAACGTATACGAGATCAGCGCAGCCTGAGCCGTCGAGATCGGCCAAAAACAGTCGCGCAAGGTCGAAATCCCGCTCCAGCCGGGGGGCATCGGCCATAGTTATCCGCTTGCCGAAACGTCCGTAGCCCAGGTTCGGCCAGTAGTCAACACGGCCATCATGGAGGAGTACGATGTCCAACAGGTTATCACCGTTCATATCCGCCAACCGAACGCGCCCAGTGGGATCGTCAAAAGCTACGTCTGGAAACTCGTTCAAATCATACACACGCGGAATCAGTTGAGGGGTTGCATACCCTTCTTCGCCAAGGCATTGGTACCAGAGGAAATGGCGTTCGCGGGCGACAAGGATGTCCGTCAGCCCATCACCTGTCAGGTCGAGCAAGCGAACATTGTGGTCGTTCAGATCAAGCGTCGGAAAACTCTGAATTCGCCTGAGCGGAAACCAGTCTCCGTCTGGCGTAGTCTCGTAAAAACCCCTCAACGAGCCATTGAGGACTAACAGATCCCCGTGTCCATCCCCTACGAGATCTGCAAAACTGGCATTGCCCTCCGAAAGCACGATACCAGCAGGTGCGTGTGCCATCGTTTGAGGTTGGTCAAAGGCACCGCCTACGTTTTTCCAATAACGATAGCCAGTGGGAGTGGTCTGTAGCAGGTCGGGTAGCCCTTTGCCAAACAGGTCGATCAGGGTTACATCGGGATCTGATAATGGAAATGGGGGTAGCGCATCGCCCTTTGCAGAAACAGACTGGTAATGCTGTTCAGTTGGCGTGAAAGCCGAATAACGAAAGGTAATCGG
>CAXTUE010000679.1:0-2554 GCA_964247355.1 uncultured Ktedonobacteraceae bacterium
CCATCCCTGATTGGGCATTACCTGATACATAAATAGATTGAGTTGACTGCGCTCGTCCTCGCCAGTGGGAATGCGGTTGGGTCCTAGTGCTGTGACAACCACATCGCCTAAGCCAGTACTGATATCGTGATCGATCAAGCCGTTATTCAACAGGTCCTTGAGTACCATTGTAACGGCACCGATAGCAACGGCAGTACTCATCGCTTTTCTCTTTTCTGCTGCTTCAAATACTCTTCTAACGATAGCACTGGTGTGGAACGGTTAGGAGTAGGACGCGAGACGTCAGTGGTTGGTGGCAACACTGCCCGCACATCGACGCGTCCAATACTAACATAAATAGTCGGTGCTCTCTCTGAGGTCTCAGCAGACGGTTCTAGTGTTTGTTGTACCTGTCTATTAGCAGATGGTTCTTGTTTACGTACATCGCTCACAACAAATGCATGGCGTGCTGCTTTTATGACTGCCTCTTCCACTGGATGTTGCGGTGCTTTTCCACTGGAAGTATGGTGTTGGGTATCTGTTTCCACTGCGGTTTTTGTCTGTTTTTTCTCATCCACTCCGATGAGAGACGCGTCATATGGCTGTGTGGTAACGTGCAATGCTGCGTTGTTACTGGCCGAGACGTGAGCACGTAATACAAGCGGCTGAATAGCAGGGGCTTGTTCGCTCTGACTAGAGACACTATCGAGGAATATCGCCTCATGGCTATTGTCACGAACTGTTGGGTAAAACGGCATCGTGTTCGTAAAATGTGTACTCCTTCCCCCATGTGACTGCACAGACCTTTCAGAAAAAAGAGCATCTGTAACGCTCTGCTCTTCACTATTGGTAGCAATACTGTTGTTAAGTATGGGTGTCTGACGGGCTGGGGCAAAGAGTGGCGCAATCATGGGCTGTACCGTTGGCGCAAGACCGAGTGTTTGCTCGGCTAGATGTGAAAAAAAGTCAGACATTAGCTCACCATTTCTATATACAATTGTCTACGAATAGCACTCATTGCCAGAATATCGCGTTCACACCACCCATACGCTTGCGCTAATACATGCACCTCGCGTAACAAGCGTTTCGCCTGTACACCTAGCTCGGTCCAGAGAAATGGGACAATATCAAAAAAAGTTTGCCAGTTATGATTGCAGGCAGGACAGGTAAGGTCAAGCTCTATCTCCGCTAAAGGATCGCTCTTCGCAACCTGCTCAATCAGAGCCGTAACGACAGTTTCTGGCAATTGCTCCGGTGCTATGGCTGTGTCTTCTCTGGAAGATTGTAGAATGCAACGTTGTACGAGTAATGCACGAGCTGTGTTCTTATCGAGCAGTGCTGCAATTGCTGCAAGGTCTTGGCTATCAGGAAGACGTACTGAAAGTGTATATCCTTCCAGCACAATCTGTTGTATTACGTCCTCGACGGAGGCGGTAGTTGCTCCGATGAGTTGAGTCAGATTCAGCGTAAACTCTAGTTTCTCCTGACAGTTGGGGCAAAGGGCAAAACTCTCAGCTTTGTCACCGAGTAGCCATGCACGTACACGCATGAGTTGAGCGTTACGCTGACCTATAGGAAGCTTGCATAGCTCATTCTGAGAACACTCTGGTAGGGCCACGCGTAGAATGAGCAATGCACAGTCAACTGGATGCAACCCTGCTCCTACTTCCCAGATATGTAAAATCTCTGATGAAGAGAGGATATGCATAGCGTTATGCCACAGGCTCGGTAAAACTTATCTCGCTGGGTTCTGTCACATCGGCATCCAGTTCCCATCCCTCATTTTCTAGTTTGATATGTTGGATAGCAACCGCATTGGCATTCGCGTCCAAATCTGGTAATGCCTGATACTCTGAGACCCAGCAACGATATATTTTGTAAGCAATGGCGAGCTGGCCTCCTTCGTTATACAGTTCGAGAATGATATCTTTGCGAAAGTCTTTCAGTGATACTTCTTGACCGAGACCCGCCCCTTGATGCCAGACTTTATTCGCCCAGCGCTCAAACTCAAGATCATGGGTGACGCCCCGCTCCAATGTAATGGCGTCGTACTCGGTCCGCCCTGGTGATTTGCGGCTTGTGCTGGGGTCGCCACCTTCGCGGTGTTTGACGACTTCCGTTGTGCGTTTCAACATCCCTACTTTGCTGATGCCAGCTACATACCTGCCATCCCACTTGACACGGAATTTGAAGTTTTTGTATGGGTCAAAGCGTTGCGGATTCACGCTGAACTGTGCCATATGTTTTCCTCTCCTTAGATAGCGATCTGTCCAGCCAGTTGTTGAATCTGGATAATGACAAATTCGGCTGGTTTGAGCGGTGCGAATCCGACTAAAATGTTGACAATGCCTAGATTGATATCATTTTGCGTCGTCGTCTCTTTATCGCACTTGACGAGATAGGCATCACGGGGTGTCTGTCCCTGAAATGCTCCCTGTCGGAACAGATTATTCATAAACGCACCGACATTGAGGCGTATTTGTGCCCAGAGCGGGTCTGCATTTGGCTCAAATACCACCCACTGTGTCCCTCGATACAGGCTTTCCTCCAGGTAAAGAGCGAGACGACGCACAGG
>CAXTUE010000680.1:0-2247 GCA_964247355.1 uncultured Ktedonobacteraceae bacterium
TCTTGTATCAGGTCCGCACGTTCCAAAACAGATGTGCCTGCATATCTTCCAGCGAGGGAATACGCAAGCCGCAAATTCTCCACCACCAACGCCTCTTGTTCACTCATTGGGTGTGGCGAAGAGGAATCGCCCGCAGAACTATAGTGACGAATATCTTGACGGTAGAGCACTAGCGTATCATAGCTTCGGGTATCCATTGTGTCCCTCATTCTCTGTGCGTGTGCAGGAGTTAGAACACTCGCATCTCCATGTTGATGCGTCCTGTAGTGGACTGCTACAGGATGGGCTTTGATATCTCTCATCAGGTGAGCAGAGCGAGTAGCCCCTCCCTAAATGGAGATGCGAGTGCCCTGGTGAAGGAGCATTTCCCCTTCAGGCTGAGCAGTGTCACCCGAGGATGTCCTGTTCTTTGCAAGCGTACCATATCCTGACGCACAATGCAGGTGCTGCACTACACGTTTGGGTAATAGACGTTTCAATTTCTTCATACCTCTGTCGTCACCAACCAGCTAGACCCCACTGACGAGGTCCCTTACTCCTATCGCTGCCCTCTGCGTCCAACACACACAGCCGAACGATACTGCTCACGGTCGAGAGCATCCTGCTTCCACCTGCACACCTCCAATATATTCAGATTCCACCCTACCAGCACTCGTCTTTCACACCGTCGTTTCTCCTTCATTTGTACTCTGTCTATAAGGGAGCGTTGGCCTCGTCCTCTACTTGTGGTTTTACTTTGAAATGATCGAATAGACCACTTACCCGTTCTACCAGATCGCGCTCTGGACTATAAAAGACGCTTGTGCCACTCGCAGTCCAATGGGCAAATGCTCCTCCATTGTCGTAATGCCCTCTCCACCACATCCCATGCTAACGCGTGGGTTCGACGACAGTGGTTACTGCACACATTTCGCCGTTACGCATGCGATAAAATCCGTAGTATATCTGCATCACTTTCTCCGTTCTTTTGCTGAATGACTCTTCTTTGATGACCTGCTCCATCTGGTATACTTGTGCTGCCAGATACTCCTTTACAAGTGACTGTCTCGACTGCTGGTTTTCCCATAGACCAGCTGACACAGGCCAACCATATACGGAAAGCCAGGTCAACGCTGTAGATGCGCACCTCCCACAGGACACCGAATGGCTTCTGTTTACGAGAAAAGGGAGGGAAAGCTTGCTTTCATGCTCATCAATCTTTGTGGGAGCACCGTGTGCTGTAGCAGTGGAATGTAGTACTACAGCACACAGTGCTCAACGTTTTGGCAACTTTTCCAGTTGAAGATCAGGGCCGATAGGCTGCTTCCGCCTACACTATACGAAGCGGCTGCCCCTTTATTAACAGGCAACCGCACGCCATCACCGCAGTCTGCTCATACGAGTCATGATCTTTCCTCAAGGGCACGAGGGAGTCACATCCTCCCCCTCACGAGTGCTGTTCGAATATCGAGAAGTCATCTCAAGTGCCACCTGCCCATCCGAACACACCGCGAACCAGGTGGCATAGGACGGCAAACTGCATTTGAGTGCAGCGTATTCCAATCATAGAGAGAAGTGACGGTGACGCTCGCCCTTGCACCTACGTTACACCTCATAAGAACCGTCGTCTCAAAAAGAATGAGAGGTGCAAACCATGCACACCACCGGAAATATTCTCATCTGAAAGGAATGATCCCTCATGGTACTCACAAAACCCTGCCGATCTTGCTCATCTTTGGGATCAAGTACACACACCATCTACTCGGTGGCGAGTGCTCAGACTGCCATAAAAGCGAGGTGTCGGTGGTGTATACTTTTGTTTTTGCTAAACAAAAAAGCTGAGCATTACCTCAATTTGTACCATTATGGACGGGAGTATTCGCCTGTTCGATCACATCATCGCGCATTATCTCCACCTCGATGTAGGCTATAGCATGGAGCTACAGGAGTTAGGGAAGGGATTTGCGTATGGCAATCCTAATGAGGTCGATGCACAAACCGAATTTGTTGCTATGCTCGGTTGCCTCCTTTAGAACAATGCTACTGCATATATCCAACAGCCGATGTAATTTCACTAAGCAGTAAGCCAGTTGTTAAGTTTGCTCCCATGCGTCACGGTCCTTCATTAGGTACATGAGTAACACTGACCAGAAGGAAACCATGTTCTTAGCACGCCCCGTGTTCCTTCTTCAATGGCGTACTCAATCCTCCGTGTCATGAGTGGTTTTGGGATCTTGATAGGTGATCTCGCAAGCCTCTTGCCAATTG
>CAXTUE010000680.1:2257-2546 GCA_964247355.1 uncultured Ktedonobacteraceae bacterium
CACACCTCATACTTGCCAGTCCAATAATACGGTTGTTCTTGTTCTTGCTCACGTGCGATGGCTCGGTCGAAGAGAGAACAGGTGAACGGCCACATGCGCAATGGGGGCAGGCAATAGCGATCTCCTGGACAGATTTCTACCACCCGGATATTTTGTATACGTGCAACATCTACTGATGCTTCGACAAGCGCCTTGCGTATCTCTTTATCTGATGGACGCAGCGCAGCTATAACCGTGACTTGCTGGCAATTTACTATAAAGCGGGTATCATAGACTATCACGTACAAGT
>CAXTUE010000681.1:0-2539 GCA_964247355.1 uncultured Ktedonobacteraceae bacterium
GCGGTGCTAAAAGCGATTTACATTCGGGTCTTTATGGAGGAGCGGTCGCTAATCCTCTTCACGCGCTGGTACATATTCTCGATACGATGCGTAGTCCAGAGGGCAAAATTCTTGTCAAGGGCTTCTATGACAGCGTTGTGCCACTCTTAGATGAGGAACGCAAAACAATTGCGGCCTTCCCATTCGATCAGCAAGCGTATCAGGACGCGATTGGAGTTGATGCGCTTGTATCCGAGCGTGGGTACACACCACAAGAGCACCTGATGGCGCGACCGACGCTCGAAATAAACGGCATCTGGGGCGGTTTCCAGGGCGAAGGAGTCAAAACCGTCCTGCCGAACGAAGCTCACGCTAAAATTACTTGCCGTCTGGTACCCGATCAGGACCCCAAAACGATTGTCGAACTTCTCACGCGTCATGTTGAAAACCATACGCCACCAGGAGTACGAGTAGCAGTCAAACCGCTTCCTGGAACCGCTCGCCCGTATGCTATACCTGTAGATCACTGGGGCAATCAGATGGCTGAAGCGGTGTTGACGGAAGTATATGGCAAAGCGCCCTATAGAATGCGTCTAGGCGGCAGCATCCCCGTATGCGAGTTGTTCCTTAGTCATTTGGGGGCTTACACTGTAAACTTCGCCTTTGGACTACAAGATGAAAACTTTCATGCGCCCGATGAATTTTTCCGTCTGAGCAGTTTTCGACATGGGCAACAGGCGTACTGCAAGCTTTTACATCGTCTCGCGCAAGCACAACCTACTAATATCTCAACAAACGAGCATGTTCAGTCTTAACACAAGTTCACGGTGCTATCGGCTGAAATCGTAGACCAGCCTATTGAGTTTGATGTGCCGCTATCGTTATCCCAGAACGATAGCATAAGACAGCCAGGAGTGGTAAGTGCTGACAGGTTTTCCGCCAGGACATCAGAACTCCTGGCTGTCTCAAAGAACAGGTACGACATCTGACCCGATGCAGATGTATATTGGATGTACGGATTGTTTGCGTCCTGCATAGCGTTTTTCGGCACTGCTTTACTGGTTGTGGCAGTAGTAACCTGCGTCTGCACGTCGGTGCCGGAAGAAATGGCCCACGTACCATTCTGCTGCTGTGTGAAGAGACGATAGTAGGTTGGCAATTCCCAGGCAACGGGATGCGAACCGAACAAGTTTGGAATCGAGCGCATATACGTATTTAAGGCTGAAACCCATGTAGCATCGACCACCGAGGTAGGTGTAGGGGTCACATTGATCGAGTCGTGATCGAGAGCCATAACGATAAAGAAATCGGCGTTGTTGGCGAGTGCTCCCCAGTCCTCCCATTTTTGCCAGTATGTGCTCACGGCTGGCGTCTTCCAAATTAATGTCTGCCCCAGTGGAACCGACAAACGACTATGCAGTAACGCCTCATAGGTCGTAAACGTCTCTGGATGCGCGCTATCACCATCCTCTATATCGTTGATAAAGCAGTCATAAGGATATTTCTTCGCCTGCTCAACTATTGGCGCGAGTAAGCCGGGAGAAGCGACGGTGCGTTTCGTATAGGAGACAACATCTGCCGGATGCCAGCCATTGCTTGTTTCTTGCACACCAAGCACACCGCACACATGTGCATGATATTGTGTATGAACTGTCGAAATAAGATTTGACAGGCAGCTAAGCGTTTGAGGACTTTCAGTATACGGCCAGAGCGTTCCCGTTCCCGGTTGTAACCAGAAGTGTCCAAAGACATAGACATCTCTGGCCTTTTTGATGCCCTGCTCATTCATATAATAGGGATTTGACTGGTAAATTCTCTGATTTTGCCATCCGTCGAGGCATGAAAGTATCCAGACAGATGAACCGGTAGGAGCGAACGAAGCATTTGTCTGTACGTTACCGTGTGTCGCTTGCGGCGTTGCACCGGACTTTTTAGGAGTTCGCGTTGAGTTGGGAGAAGGAACAATACGTTTAAACGTTTGCTGTGTAGTGGGCGTGGGTACAAATACTTTTGTTGCGGGAAAGAGTTTACCCTGTGGTAAGAGAACAAGGACAAAAATGAGTACAAGAAGCCCTATCTGAAGCAAAACACTTCGATATGGTCTTCTTTGCATCTCTGGAGTCTCCCTTCATAGAAAATATTATCTCTTATATAACTCCGTTCTCTTTAAAACGAAGCACAGCCAGGGCAAGACAAAGTGTTGGGAGAGAAGTCCTATTCGTCTAAATGTGATACAAAGAGGATAGATTTTAGCATAGTACGGCGAGTATAAAGGAGCAAAATGAGACAGACACATACGACAGGCATGACGCTAGCGGAACAGATTGGACAGGTGTTAACGGTCGGCTTTCATGGAACGACACCTTCTCAAGAGGTCATCGACCTGATTCAAAAACAGCACATCGGCAATATCATCCTTTTCAAGCGCAACATTCAGGATGCTCAGCAGGTCTATGAACTCACACAACACCTCCAGCAGTTTGCACGGGAGGCAGGACATCGCTCTCCATTATTGATTATGATCGATCAGGAAAACGGCATGGTCCAACGATTTGGGAGC
>CAXTUE010000682.1:0-2537 GCA_964247355.1 uncultured Ktedonobacteraceae bacterium
ACGCTGACTAATGGGTATGCTGAGCACGGGATTGCCCGCAACGGTGATGAGAGCCTTTACCTGACCAGTGCCGGGGGTCTCAATTTCTTCCGCGAGGCACACAACGGGAAGTTCGCCGAAGAGTTCGGGTAAGCCACGAACGCGGCTCTTCCAGCGTCCAACCTGTGTACCGCGTCCCTTGCCTGGAAGCCCACTGGTATTGCGAGCACCGGCGGCGGCTCTAGGAAACATCGCTCCACCCGCGCGGTCAAGGTTGCCCGTCAAGGTATTGAGTACATCGACAAGCCAGCTAGCAAGTGTGCCGAATTCTTGCGTGCAGGTGCCGATACGTCCATAGACAGCGGCATGTGGAGTGCTTGCCAATGTCCGTGCGATGCCGCGAATTGTACCGGCGTCAATACCACACAGGGGCGAGACCTGTTCGGGCGCAAAGTGTTGGGCAAGCTCACGTACCTGCTCAAGTCCAAGCATGTGTTCGGCAAGGCGTCCTGTGTGGACAAGGTTTTCGGCGAAGAGAGTATGTACGAGCGCGAACAGGAAATGAGCGTCGTAGCCGGGGCGGATGAAGTGATGTTCGTCGGCCTCTTGTGCCGTGCGTGTGCGATAGGGGTCGATGACAACGAGTTTGCCACCACACGCACGGAGACGGCGGAGACGCCCACGCATATCGGGTGCGGTAAGCAAACTGCCATTGGATACGAGAGGGTTGGCACCGAGGAGTAAGAGGTATTCTGTCCGTTCCAGATCGGGTATGGGAACGCTTAGCGGTGTACCGAACATGAGTGCGGCAGAAACCTGTTTGGGAAGCTGGTCAACACTGGTGGCGGAATAAATATTTTGTGTACCAGCGGCCCGTAACATGACAGGGAGATAGAGCATACTGGAAAGGTTGTGCGCGTTAGGGTTGCCCGCGTATACCGCTAATGAGTTGCGTCCATGCTGCTTGAGGATTGGAGTCAGGCCGCGTTCGATTTCTTCAAAGGCTTCTTGCCACGATACCGTCTGCCATTGCCCGTCTCTGCGTATTCTTGGTTCGCGAATCCGATCAGGGTCGGCATCCAGTTCTTTCAGGCCGTATGCTTTGGGGCAAATGTGACCTTTGCTAAATACGTCCTCGCTATCGCCTTTGATGGAAAGTACCTCACTGCCCTGTGTGACCACCTCCAATCCACATGTTGCTTCGCATAAAGGACACGTTATATAGCTCGTCTTTGTCGCAGACATGACCTTCTCTCTTTCACTATAGCTGTGCAGCTTTTTGATAGGTTGATAGCATTATGGCACGATTTGCCCTCTGAGTGCTAGGATGCTTATAGTTCTTGACATAGAATAGTGAGTAACACGCCTGAGCAAGATATATTTGGAGATTTGTAACATGCACTTTAAGAATGTTGAGTTATTCATACGTGAAGCGGGTCTTGCTGATTTACCGCACATTTGTACTATCCTTGCACAGGTAGAATTATCAAGTGATGATGTACTTGTCCACGGTACAAGGTACTGGCTTGCGGAGGATGTATATAAACAACCTGTGGGAACCATAGGTTTGGAATTAGGACAAGATGCGGTCCTACTACGTAGTGCAGCAGTTATACCACCACTTCATGGTCAAGGAATTGGAACGTATTTGGTTCAACATGCACTACACGAAGCTAAAGCTGCTGGCTATCGACGTGTCTATCTGTTTAGTACAGATGCGGGAACTTACTGGCGACATATGGACTTCCGTGAGGTACCTGTCTCTGAACATGTCAAGGCTTTACCCAATGCGCTGCAGGTCAAAAGATACAAGACGTTAGGTTGGTTGCCGACTGAGATTTCATGGCGACGCGATTTAGCAGTGTAACAGAACGTGGGGAAACTTTTCTCTTGACACCCACTGTTAGGGCGAATACTATAGGATACAGTGCATTTCATAATTTTGCATATTCAAAGACTATAAGAAGGGCGTTCTATTTTAGTGTCTATACAACAACATACGGTGACGTTGCTGGTTTCGTGTCCTGATAAGCCGGGGATTGTGGCGGCTATTTCGCGTTTTATCTTTGAGCATTCTGGCAATATCGTACAGTCCGATCAGCATTCTACTCCCGATAATACGTTTTTTATGCGTATTAGCTTTGCTGAAGAGGGGTTTGGGCTTTCAGCTATTGAGCTAAAAGAGAGATTTCAGCATATCGCGGATAAGTTTTCTATGCAGTGGAGCGTGTCGTACTCGCGCTATAAGAAACGCGCGGGTATCTTTGTGTCTAAGCTCGATCATTGTCTCACCGACCTTTTGTGGCGTTGGAAGAGTGGCGAACTCGATATTGATATTCCGTTTATTGTGAGCAATCATCGTGACCTGGAAGCACTGGCGCAGATGTATGATGTGCCTTATCATTATATGCCAATACGACGTGAGCAGCGAGCGGAGGATGAGCAACATATGCTGGAATTGCTGCTAGGGCAGGTTGATTTTGTGATTTCGGCGCGTTACATGCAAATCCTGGAGCCGTTCTTTGTTGAGGCGTATCCGCATCAGATTATCAATATTC
>CAXTUE010000683.1:0-2536 GCA_964247355.1 uncultured Ktedonobacteraceae bacterium
TCATCAACAGTTTTGGCACGAACAACAGCTAGTTGATCTGCATTAAGTCTTTGTTGGTAGACGGTTGCGTTTACTCCATATACCTGCAACAGGTGTATTTGTGATTGTAACTCATTCAATTTAGTGAGACTGACATAGGGAAACGCTTGAATCGATGTTACTACGAGTTGCTGATATTGTACGTCAATTTGCGTATTCAAGTTTTGAAAGTCATCGGCTTGCATAGCAGTATCGAAGAGTTGCACATCGTTGTCGTACTGTGATTGCATAGCTGACACATCAAGGTGTGCATCGCTCATGCGAGTAAGCGTGTCATGAAAATCAGTAAGCTTTGTATATGTTGCCGACATGATGCTTAGTACCTGAAGTGATTGACGAACACTTTTACTGATTACAGCATAATCATTCGGCGTTTGCGCAGCCGAGAGCAAGAACTGGTCCTGACTGAATTGTCCCGCAAAGGATGAATTTTTTCCAGCATTTTGTGTGTTACCTGCCGAAAGAGCGGTCTGAAAATTCTGCATGTCCTGCTGGGCTTGCACTCGAAATTGTTGCGTCACGGTAGTAATGATGCCATTTACCTGCGAAGAAAGTGTATGATAGCGTTGTGCCTGATTATGATAATAGCTTGTAGCAGACTGGCGAGAGATAAGGACAAAAGGTGTATATGAATTACTTACTTGCTGCTCCTGCGCTAACGTAGACTGTAAAGAGCTAGCAGGGACACCAATAGCACCAGCATGTCGAATCAGCATATCGAGCTGTGCCTTACTCTGACTTGCTTGACGCTGTGCTACCGGGTCGTTATTCTGACTTATCACTCCAAAGAGTAAACCCGCGAGAATAAGCAGAAGGCCAATACCAGACCCCACTTTTACAAGAGGAGTGTAGTGCAAACGCTTTTTCGCGTTGCTCGGACTCGTTCGATCTTTTTCGGAAAGAGCTACTGGCAATGCAGGTTTGACGGCTTCCTGAGCCGCCTGCTCTACCATCGTCTTCAAATAACGTCTTTGTGCTGAGGAGAGTCGTATCGTAGCATCGCTCTCTTGTTCGTAGACTTTCTTGCTCAGACGATACTGTATCGTCTGCGTATCATCCTCTAGTTCCATGTTCGCACCACAACGAGGACAAAAGTGCTGCGTGTCAGCAGTCGCGGCGGTACCACATATGGTGCAAAAACGTTGTGTTGAGACAATAGTCATACCCTCTCTCCTTTCCTCTCTGTGTCTCCTTTCCTCTCTGCATTCTTTCCAAAGCAGATGTATGCTTGCGAAAAGAACACACAGAGGAAAAAGAGTTTCAATAAACTAGCCGTTGCCTACGACGGTGCCAGCACTCATAGTGAAAGGTTTCACCTGCTCCACACCTGCACCAGAGGTATCCACCTGCTTGTATGTATAGGTGTTGCCAGACACAGGACTGAGGTAGCCAGCTTTCTGCACTAAAGCAGGTGCTGCACCAACCGATGTGACTAATACAGGTGTAAAGGCCCAGTTGTCAGCAGGCACTAAACCACCAATAACTCGACCAAGAGCGCGGTGCTCGGACTCGACAGTTGCAATCTGTCCAGCGATTTGTGCGAGGTCGGGGCGTCCCAACTGTGCAAATTCCATGATTGCGGCAAGATATGCTGAGTCAAACACACCCTCTAGTTGCTGTTGCGTCGCGATAAACGTTTTCAAATCGGTAAACGTTGCTGATCCCTGTGGAAAACTGAATGTGTCAGCAAGTGACTTTCCACCGTTAGCAGCCAAAAACTGCTGGTGAATCTGTTCTTCAACCAGTGCCGCCTTCAAGTAGGCCAGATTGTCACCTGTGATGCCCAATTTATCAGCGTTTGCGATACCGTTTGTGTAGAACGTTACCGCTAACTGCTCAGCAGTGCGAGCCACAGTCAAGATGTCTACAATCGAATCAGCCGTTTGTTGGGACGACCTGTACTGCTGTTGACCTGTTGCTAGACTATCAGGGCGCGCAACTTTCGCGTAGGCTGGGCTGGCGGTCAAAATGGCACCACCAGCGACAGCAATACCTGCAGCACCGGCAGCTCCCTTAAGAAGCATTCTTCGCGAACGACGCGCCGCCGTTTGCGACAAAGACGAGTTGGTAGAGGTAGTATGTTTGGAAATTTTGTCAGGTGTATTCAAGAGAAGTTCATCCTTCTGCGTTAAGTGGGTTAGCGAACAAACGGTGGCGTCTGTTACAGTAACCGTAAGTCACTACAGCACTTTTGTGTGCGACATCTACGTAGGATTGCTAAGAAGTGGAAACGTCCAAACGCGATTGCAGGAGGGATTTCGACGACGCGTACGAGGAAGTCCGTTGCAGTGGGTGCGTATTCTATTTAGAATTAACACTTCTTGCCTGATACTACGTCATCCTGCTATACGTTGGATTACTGTATCTCTTGACATAAAAGTTGTTGAGACTATCATGATGCTATTTGACAAGGTGTAGGGACCGATGTATCACGTCCTTGTCCCGACCTCAACCGCAAAGAGGATGAGAAACATCGGTCCCTACAATAACTACACCC
>CAXTUE010000684.1:0-2536 GCA_964247355.1 uncultured Ktedonobacteraceae bacterium
GAAGTTATACATAGTGCGTAGGTTACACATTCTATTCGTCGATAGTGATGTTCAAGCATGTAAGAAAATGCAACAGACGCTACAGGATGTCTTTGTTGTAACCTGTGTCATGTCTATAACTGAGGCTAAGCAAATTCTGAATACACCACAGCCGCCAGATATGTTAATTACAGAGGTTCGGCTGAATCAGGAAAATGGACTCGATCTCTGCTCCTATATTCGTATCAACAATGAAGCCCTGCAAAAGTTGCCTATAATGATTCTCACCTCTCTTATGACGCTCCGCGACAAGGTACGAGGCTTTGAAGCTGGCGCGGACGATTATGTAGTGAAGCCATTTGATGGAAAATATTTGATTGCTCGCATCAAGTTGCTTGCACGTATCAAGCGTCTCGAACCACGTGTGAGCTAGATATAGACTAATACTGTGGTGACAAACGGACGCCCACAAGGGGACTACTTTCACCAGTAGGTTTTTGAGAGATACATCAAACGCCTGTAGGGACGGCATTCATCACGTCCATGGTGGCATTCTGATTGTAGAAGGACGTGATAATCATGTTTCACAAAATACGCCTGTAGGGACGGCATTCATCACGTCCGTCTCTGGCCTCTCACTCCGGCAAACGGACGTGATAAATGCGGTCCCTACCTCCGGCATATCCATGTTATTTCATCAAAACGCATAATCAGACCCGTACCATGCGTAATATGTCTTATACCACAATACGAGAATGTCCCCCTGCAATGAGGTTTATTTGTGTGTGGTGGGGAATTGTGTGATAGGGCGTGTCCGTTTACACGCGAAAAACTGTATGTTATCATCTTAGTAACGGGTTAGCGTTTTTTCCGCTTTACCTGCGAGTTGTCTGGATTTCCTGGAAGGGACGCGTATGCAAGACCCAGGGATTGGCCCAACGCCACGGGTCCTCTTGACGAATGAACGTATGCAGCACGGGTGGTCACAGCGCGAATTGGCCGAGAAGGTCGGGACAACGCATGTGAACATTAGCCGGTGGGAACGGGGTTTGACGCGTCCTGGCCCATACTTCCGCCGCATGCTGTGTGAACTGTTTGGCAAGACAGAGCAGGAATTGAACCTTGCGACCTCCAACGAGCCGGTAGCCACAAAAACACCTGCAGTCTCCGCTATGCCTCCCGTTTCTTTGATAGAGGATGAGAGCCTTGTACAAGACAATGGTGTAGCTGCGCCGGAACCGCTAGCTCCCCAGGAACTGCGGCGCAATGGGTCCACGCCTCTCTATGACCCGCTTATACCGCGCCGCTCGGTGCTTGAACTGGTGGGACGGGACACGGAACTGGCGATGTTGCGCGAACGGCTGTGCGGTAGGCAAAATGTCGCGCTGACGGCCCTGAACGGGTTGCCAGGGGTGGGCAAGACGGCCCTTTCGATAGCATTGGCGCAGGACGCGGGGATACGCGAGTATTTTCGCGATGGGATTCTGTGGGCCGGACTGGGACCTGACCCCAATCTTTCGAGCATGTTGAGTCGCTGGGGCAAGCTGCTGAATGTCGAGATGGCGGAACTGGCAAGCAACGAGCAGCGTACAAAAGCCATTCGCGCCGCGCTGGGTGGACGGCGGATGCTGATTGTGATCGACGACGCGTGGAGCGTGGAGCAGGCGATGCTGTTCAAGGTCGGCGGCTCCGAGTGCGCACACCTGATCACCACACGCTTTCCCGTGCTGGCAACAGATTTCGCCCCTGGTAGCGCGGTCACTATTCGCGAACTGGGGTCGGAGGATAGCATAAAACTGCTGTCCACGCTGGCTCCCGACGTGGTGCAAGCGGAGGCGAGGCGGGCGCAGGAACTGATAACGGCGGTCGGCGGGCTACCACTCGCGCTGACACTGATCGGCAACTACCTGCGCAAACAATCGCACAACCAGCAGAGCAGGCGCATCTCCACGGCCCTCGACCGTTTGAGTTCCGCGCAGGAACGGCTACAATTGAGCGAACAGCAGGAGGCGGCGGAGGGACATTCGAGCCTCACGCCGGACATGCCGCTCTCGCTGCAATCGGTCTTCTCCATAACGGATCGCCAGTTGAGCCTCAAGACGCGCTCGGCCCTGTACGCGCTCTCCGTCTTTCCGGCCAAACCGTATTCGTTCTCGGAAACGGCGGCCCTGCATATCGCCGAGTGCGATGTAGAAACGCTGGATATTTTGAGCGATGCCGGACTTCTGGAGACCGTCGGCAATGAACGTTACACCCTGCACCAGACCATCGCCGACTATGCACGGCTACACCTCAAGCATGTCGACGCCACCTACGAACGCTTCCTGGCCTATCTCACCAGTGCCATCGAGCACTACGAAAAAGACTACGACCTGCTGGAACGCGAAAGCCATCTTGTCTACGCCGCGCTCGATGCGTCTTATACAAGGGGCAAGCAGGACTATCTTATACGTGCCGTGCTCGCCTTCACACCCTACCTGCTCTCGCGTGGCCTCTATCCCCAGGCGGAAGAGTGGCTAGAGCGTGCTTACGAAGCCGCACAGCAATGCGGGGATAC
>CAXTUE010000685.1:0-2521 GCA_964247355.1 uncultured Ktedonobacteraceae bacterium
ATGCTTTGTCTACACAAGAAAACAGTTCACGCTTTTTCAACGACCGTGAACTGTTTTCTTGTGTAGACAAAGACTTCGGGACAGACCCTTCGTCAATCGTGTACTCGTGGTAAGCCTATTGTATCAGACACTCAACATATTGAGAGTATTCAAGTTATCGTCAGTATAGTAGACCACCAAATTTCCCTTGCTATCGGTCGTTGCGGCAACTCCAAAGAGGGCTGATCCATTGTTATCATCTGGATTCACAGGCACATTGTCAACCTGACGCACTCCCACAACCTTGCCCGTTTTCATATTCAACTCGACCAGCGTGTTCTCGTTCAAGTTCACGACGAGCAGATTGCCCGTCGTTGGGCTAAGTGCGAAGCCACCAGGGTTATTCAGGGGCTTGCCTTGAAAGACAGTGAGACCAGTATCTACAGCACGAGTCATCGTCGTGTTGCGCGTGGTACTGTTGGGATATGCCGCAATGCGATTGTTCGCGGGATCGATTGCAAGCAGGACATCCTTCAGATTCTGCTCTCCTACCTGGAGTGAGGGAAGCCATGTGAGACCAATCTTTGTTTTTCCAACTAGCTTTTTCAGTTGACCAATTTGGAAGACATGAAAGGTGGGACCCGTTGCCCCTGGAACAACATCAATACGATCAATGGTCGCATCACCAGCATTGCTTGCAAAAAACGAGGCAATGGCTCCATCCTTCGGATTATGAGTGCCATTATTAGACGCCATGCCCCAGGGTTTATTGAAAAAAGCATTTTTTAGTGTCGTTAGAACACTCCCTGTAGGACTGAAAATTTGAACATTGTTCCCTGCGAGATTAGCCACCCAGTCATTGCCAGACAGAGTGCTAAACGCCATATCAGCAGGCCCCTTGGTATCTACATTAGTTGTTGCATTGAAAAGATGTGCAGGCCCGTTCTTGCCTGGGAAGCGAACCAGGATATTGCCATCATGATTGGCTCCGATATCTGTCACCACAATATCACCGGGTTTGAGTCCGCCTGCAGCGGCTGGCATCTTCGCCGTCGCAGGAACAATCGCGACGCCATATGGATTGGCATCGACCGATACAGTTTTGCCTTTTGCATCAAGCACAAATGCCGTACTTCCCACAACTGAGAGGCTGTGTAGTTGATTGATCGTTGTCGCACGGTTGTCTCGATCAAATCGTCCACTCGCATGCGTTGTTACACTCCCCGGAAGAAATGCTAACATTCCGGCGAGAGTACAAAGAACAGCAAGGACAACGCCACCTATTCCAAATGCGACTACATTCCGTTTTCTCATACCTCTGATTACTCCTCTTTTCTTATGACAGTCATCCCCTCATCATGAGGACGAACTATCGTCCAAATACTGCTTGATAAATACATTTTTCTATTCAGCAGCATAAGGTAAAATACTTCGCTACTAGTTGAATAGCACTGAAAGAACCTGACTGAATAATAGCAGACAATGAGTATATCTTCTTCTTAACTTCCAATAAAGACACAGAGGTACTATCGACGATTGAGAAACCTTTACTTCATCTTATAACACGTAGAGAAAAAGTACTATAGTAAAGTGTCCGTAACTAAACGGCACTAGGTGCATGTGAGTGCGACCTCCCACTTGACGCACTACACTGTACAGGCTAAGCGAGACAAGACGTTCTGGATGCGATTGGCATATAGTTACAACTATTTTTTATAATTGCAAAGACGGTGTCTGCTGATATGATAAACTACTCTTATGTAGAGTCAGAAATATACCTTATCTCTCGTACTCATAAGGTACTAAATTTGAAAGAAAATAATAATGATCGCAACTATTGGCACACTACAATCAATACAAGTAGGCACACCACACCACTACGGCACTGAGGGCGCAAAAAACGTTCTGCAACGTCCTTACGATACATCGTTTGTACGCACACCTGATGCGCAATCGCGCTGGCTCTACACCACACACCTTGAAGGTAACGAGCAGGCCGATAAGAAGAATCACGGCACACCCAATCAAGCTGTCTTGTTGTACGCCGCCTCACACTATCCTGAATGGCAAGCAGAGTTAGGTACGCAAGAAATCGGCCCAGGCGGTTTCGGAGAGAACTTTACCGTTACCGACCTTTCCGAGCAAACTGCTTGCATCGGCGATATATATGCACTGGGCGAAGCACGAATTCAGGTGACAGGGCCACGCTATCCCTGCACAAAAATCGAAAAACGCTGGTGTATGGCAGGACTAACAAAGCGTGTTGCGGAAACAGGTCGCACCGGCTGGTATTGTCGTGTGCTACAGGAGGGCGAGGTCCAACACGATATGCCCATCGTCCTTGTAGACCGTCCCTATCCACAATGGACCGTTGCGCTAGTCTACGACTTTGGTCATGATCGTAACACAGATGTTGCGTTAGCTCGTGAACTTGCTACATGTTCTCTACTTGCCGAATTTTGGCAGGAGTTAGTTGTCGAGCGTGCAGTAGCGACCCGTGAAAAGCAAATGGTGGAAGCGAGCCGTTAGCTTGCACCAAATT
>CAXTUE010000686.1:0-2520 GCA_964247355.1 uncultured Ktedonobacteraceae bacterium
TCTATATACCTATTATGAATGAGTAGCCTCGATGCTTCTCTGTTCAGAGTATGCATCTCATTTGTTATACGCATCGTGCCTACTGTACAGTTTCATTTCGTATTATATATCGCGCCGAAGCCGGTGTTATTCTCACACAATCTGGTCATCCATTAGATAAGAAAGTTTCCCACGGCCTGTGGGAATGGGGCATGAGATAAACAAGGAGAGAAAGCATGAGGCATGCCTTACGCTTTCTCTTTGCCTAGCTCTTCTATATATTGCTGAGCCGTTTCTGCATTTTGTACAGTACTCATTTCAACAATGAGGCGTCGCAATACCATAGCATCTTTGATAGGTTCGATTTGCTTTTTCGCAAGCTCAGCCAGGCTTGGAAAACGATCCTGTATGATATCCAATAGTGCCACTTGTAGACCCTCCTGTTTACCTTCCTCTTTCCCCTCCTTTATGCCTTCCTTTATGCCTTCCTTTATGCCTTCCTCTTTCCCCTCCTTTATGCCTTCCTCTCGCCCCTTTTCACGCCCCTCCTCAAGACCTTTTTTCAAAATGTTCTGGTAAAACCATGTCTCCTGGATAATCTCATCAAGCATTTCTATTCTCCTTTCGAGCCATCGCTGGTCGGCCTCTCCTTGAAAAATCATTGATGCAAATGTCAGGGCTAGCGTTAGTAATTCTTTATTATCGGTAAGACTCGTAAAAACATTCTCAGCTACATCTCGCCGTTTTCCATTTTGCGTCAGCAAGCAAAGCGGGAGCAGACCAGCTAAATGCTGCTCTTGCAGTGCCTCTGTAGTCAATTCCCATAATTTGATATTCGTGTACTCGAAGGTATGTACTTTTTTGTACTTTGATAGCCCCCATTGAAGAGGAGGCTCTTCTATTTTACCATCTTTTTTACTACCTTTCATCAAGTAAATGACAAACGAATAGACTGGACAATTATGTTCCAATGTGGCTAAAACATTATACTCCCAGATACGTTTTGCCATATCCGGGTCGCTACGCTTCTGACATCCGACATGCAAAATAACCAGCTTGCCGTCTAAAATTGCTTTGTATAATGCGTCCGTGTTGATTGTGCGCGTCAGTGTTTTTAGTTCGAGCGATGCTTTGCCAATGAAGCGCGCTCCTGGCAAAAGCCAACTTACATAATCCTGTGGTGCGGCGGCAAAAATCCGCTTCATTCTGTCGTCCCACATCTTAGACATACCGAAGACCCTCCTACATAGCCGTTCTTCAATCGACAGTATAGCACAACAATTCATCACTTGTCGAGAACCGGTAGTAGTGGTAATATGAGCATACCTATAACACTCTATTTGCATTTAGAGAGACGAAAATGGAAGACGTATGACAACACCTACGAACGGACAAAGCAAGCGGTTCAAGGGATGGCGCCTTGCTTTCTTACTCATCGGCATTGCCCTTTGTGTTGTAGCCCTTGTATTCGGCATTATCACTACTGATGAACATCTATTCGCCATCGTCGCATATTGCATAGGTCCTATTGGCATTATTATCACACTTATCGCATGGCTTGTTCCGCTTCCACCTATGAACGAGCCAGAGAACCTTGATATACCAGTAGCGAACCCAGCACCAGTACCGCCGAGTTTCACATTTTCACCGACGATAAACATCTCTTCAGCAAATCCACCAAACGTCACAACGAATTCAGGTCAGAACGCACTTCCAGTTCCACAAGAAACAACTCCGTCCCAGTCTATCATTGCAGCAGACAATGTGTTAGCACATCCTGTTTCTACGACAAGCAACACTCCTGCAGCGCAACCTTCGGCATCGCCCGATCTCGTTTTCCCCTTCAATGCCCCTCTTCTTGACCCGCAAGAGTTCTATGGACGCGCTCTTGCTCGCACGACGTTGATTAATCGCACACGTATCGGGAGTTCAACCGCGATTGTGGGCGAGCGGCGCATTGGCAAGACATGGTTGTTAGACTACTTAAGGTTAACTGCTCCTGATGACGCGATGTTGGGCGCAAACTATCGCATTGGCTATCTCGATGCCACAAGCCCAGAATGCGATACTATCACAGGTTTTGCCACGAAAGCCTTAGAAGCACTCGATATCGTCCCTACAACGCCACTACAAGAAAATGTCGATTTGAAGACGCTAGCCACGGCGGTTACAAAGCTGTACAAACAGCAGCAAATACGTCCGGTGTTGTGCATCGACGAATTTGAAGGCTTTGAGCAACATAAAGAACTCGACCTGAGCTTTCTCGCTGGCCTACGCTCAATCGCATCGAAAGGACTTGTAATCGTCACCGTCACACGTACCCCACTGGTAGATACGGTTGCACATATACTGGGAGAACGCTCCCGTACCAGCCCCTTTTTCAACATCTTCTACAGTCTCACGCTCAAACCCTTCGAGCAGAAAGATGCAGAAGCATTCACGCAAGCCAAAAGCACACAAGCAGGTTTTACAGAGCAAGAGCGTCTGCATCTATTAGAGCGTTCAGTAACTCACGCTCAAAACGGCACACAACAATGGTAC
>CAXTUE010000687.1:0-2518 GCA_964247355.1 uncultured Ktedonobacteraceae bacterium
GCGAGGCGATCTTTGGGATGAAAAATCTACACCACGGCACTAGTCTGTACCATCCTTATTTTCAATTTTTACCATCATAGCTTGTCATCCTAACATCCTCTGACGGTAGCTTGGCCCTAATTATAACGCATTTTAGGCGACTTGGCTACTAGGGAAACGCCGACCGAGGACAATCGCTTGTACACCTCTTACAGATGACAGTTGAGCTACAATATTTGCAACAAGCGCAACTTGCTGCATTTTACTGTGTTCTTTGGCTCATAGCGCAACGGAGCCACCACGTCCCAGTTTTAAAGGCAAAAATGACGTACAGTATAGCCCATGCTTCATGAATGACAGTGTAGCTCGCTGCCATTGCAAAGAAAAACATACAGGCAAGTGCTGATAGTTGTTTCAAACGTACATTGCGTAGATGCCAGCGAAAATTTCCCATGCGACTATCACGGTAATAATAGAGGAGCATACTTGTAAGCATGATAAGCACTATGATACCAACAGTACCAAGAACGCCAAGTACAAACGAGAGAATAGACGTATCTGTCATGCCGCCGCCTCTTTAGCAATCTCAGAAAGCACTAAAATGAGGAAGTTCTTGTATCAGTATATCATCAGAGTGTTCAGTAATGTATCATAAAGAGGAAACCTTAAGCGAGTGAGGAAAGACGTGTGTTAGCAGAAGAACTACAGATTGTCAACGCAGACGCCCCATCCTGGCAAGCCATACGCCCTCTTCTTTCAATAGCAACGAGACTTGAGAGCGATGATACCTATGTGTGGCATGGTTGGAACAAAGCGCAAATCACAGCAATGCTTAACCAGTTGCCTGCTCACTGTACAATTATCGCAGGCGTATGGTCTGATGACGAGCAGCACATAGAGCGCATTGTGTTTAGCTGTATTTGTGAGATTGTCAATGGGGAAGTGAAAACGGTTCGTACCTTCGCGGCTCTTGCTGATGAGAACTTACCCGTTTTGGAGCATTTAGAGCCAGGCTTTGAGCATGCGCTTGAGATTATGCGTGTCGTAAGAGTGTCTATTGCTCCAGTGGCATGGGCACTTTTTACAGATAAGAACACTTGGGATGAATGGATGTATACAGGCGATGAGCACGAAATAGACAAAGGGAGCCTACTAGCAGCGTTCGCACAGCAGGGACGCTGTGTTTTAATGGGCAGTCAGGCATAACAACATTCATCGTAGGAGACAGTATGAGTACGGAACAAACAACACCACTGATATGGAATCCGATTTTACGCCAATATCTGGTGAACGCGCCACATCGTATGAGTCGTCGGGAGGGAACAAATGCCTGCCCTTTTTGCGCTGACATCACTGAGGGGAAAGTAGGGCCAGAGACGCAGGTATGGCTACACCCTAATGATTTTCCTCCGCTTGTACCACCTGTCGGTGAGGCATATGTCGTGATCTACAACCGCGATCACAACCGCACCTTTACACAGTTGACTGTGGATGAGGTGTATACCGTGACTCGCATGTGGCGCGATATTTATCGAGACCTTTCGTCGCGCTATCCAACCGTGATGATCTTCGAGAACAATGGCGCTGCAATTGGGCAGACACAGTATCACCCGCACGGACAGGTGTATGGCGTTTCTGTTGTTCCTCCGACGTTAGAGCGCGAGATGGAAACGGTTACACAGGACGACCTCGCGGGACGTGGATGCCCTTTCTGTCGCGTCAGAAACGAATTGAGCGATGGCTTGCAGCAAGTTGCCGCGAATGAGCACTGGCAAGCATTTCTACCGCCATACGTGCGCTATCCCTACGAGACACACCTGTATCCACGACGCCATGTCGCCAATCTTGCCACGATGCAAGACGACGAGCTACGAGAACTCGCCGCTCTCTTGTTGCAGGTTGTGCATGGCTATAACGCATTATTCGATGGCGCGATGGCACCGATGCCCTATCTCTTAGGCATTCATCAACTTGCTGATGAACGCTTTCACCTGCACGTAGAAATTCTTGCCATTGGACGCGCACCTGGAAAATTGAAGTTTGCAGCTTCGTCTGAATCGGTCTGGGGTTTGTGGACAAACGACTCCTCACCAGCGCAAAAAGCGCAAGAGTTGCGCGAAGCGATTGCGAAAAGAGAGGGAGGGCAACGATGACAATTCCTCAACCTGCACTGGATGCAGTGCAAAGATTTCCTATAGTCTTTAATGATGATATTGAATATGCAGGTCCACTGGGTACTGCATGGGCACCTGGTCGCGTCAACCTGATAGGTGAGCACACTGACTACAACGAAGGTTTTGTATTGCCTTGCGCTGTGGATCGTGTTGCGGCATTAGCGGGTCGTCGGAGAAGTGACACTATTGTACGGCTCTGGTCGATGCAATTTGAAGCGTATACGCAGTTTTCGATAGAGGGCTTGCCCGAAACTTTTGAGCGAGAATTACGCAAATTGCCAAATTGGGCGCGCTATGTCCTGGGCATCGCTGCCGAACTCGCTACCGCTTCTCTCTCATTGGTAGGCTTCGATGCGGTGCTGAGT
>CAXTUE010000688.1:0-2509 GCA_964247355.1 uncultured Ktedonobacteraceae bacterium
TTTTTTGAGACGTGGAATATATTTGTAACGTATGATATAGTAACAAGCACAAGCTCTTTAGTGACGCGACTACTTGCGTTCAGAAAAGGAATAAACATCATGCAAGTTCGAGTAGGATGCGAGTTCCGTTATGAGGCAACGTGGCCTACTCCAACGGTAATTCAGGTTCAGCCCCGTCCAGATGCAGATCACCGTCTGCTGCAAGAGACATGGGAGACGACTCCCAACATCGAGTCTCGCCTCTACACCGATTTCTACGGCAATCTCTGTCGTCGCTTGACCGCGCCTGCTAGCGAGCAGGTGTGGCGCTATGATGCCATTGCGGAAGTTTCGGATGAGCCAGACCCCTATGTGCCAGACGCCATACAGCACCCGGTTGAAGACTTGCCAGACGATACGCTGATGTATACGCTGCCGAGTCGCTTCTGCCTCTCCGACGTGTTGTCCGATCAGG
Source organism: uncultured Ktedonobacteraceae bacterium (assembly GCA_964247355.1). Taxonomy (GTDB): domain Bacteria; phylum Chloroflexota; class Ktedonobacteria; order Ktedonobacterales; family Ktedonobacteraceae; genus JBBQVS01. The sequence goes on from CAXTUE010000688.1 coordinate 455, forward strand.
CGTGGTCGCTCTTTGGTAGTACTGAGCCGGGATGGGCACGGGTGCAGGCCATCTGTGATTGGGTACACACCAATATCCGGTTTCAATATGGGACAAGTACGGCGATTACGACGGCAGCCGATATCTGCGCGCAAGGCGTTGGCGTGTGTCGCGACTTTGCGCATTTAGCGGTATCGTTCTGTCGAGCGATGAATATTCCGGCCCGTTATGCCTTTGGCTATCTGCCGGATATTGATGTGCCCCCGGTAGACGCGCCGATGGATTTTTGTGCATGGTTCGAGGTGTATCTTGGGAGTACGTGGTACACATTCGATGCGCGCAACAATACGCGCCGTTTGGGTCGTGTGTTGATTGGGCGTGGGCGCGATGCACTTGATGTGGCAATGGTTACTTCTTATGGCTCTCCGCGTCTACAAAGTATGACCGTATGGGCTGATGAAGTGCCTGGAACCAGGACAACGAAGCCGGTGGTTGTCATGAATGAGACCCCTACAGAGAGCGTCTCTGCCCAAAGAGAGGATACTATTCAAGCATGAGTCAGGGCCAGAACGACCTTGAAACCGTGATTGCATCGCTAAGTCTGCTTGACCACCAGAGCGTTGATTGGCAACGGGTGCAGCGTACCGCATATCTGATACACCAGCATCTGCGGTACGACTATCCAGGCCCAATCGCTAATTTAAGTCAATTGCTGATGATTGTGCCGCCGGAGCAATATGGCGACCAACGTCGCGTGGTGTACCGTCTTGAAGTGTCCACTCCTCCAACCGAGATTGCCAGTCAGTTCGATGAATTTGGCAATCTTGTGCTCAATCCACTTGTACCGAGCGTTGAGAGTGGCATTGACTTTGAGGCATGGATTGTGGTCGAGCGACGCGCCGATAGCGGACCGCATTATATCGACGCTTCCTGGCTTACAGACGCGCGTATGCTTACGCCCTCAAGATTGACACAGCCGGATGAGAGGCTACGTAGTGCTGCAGCAGGGTTTATGGAGGAAGGGTTACAGGGGCTGGAGCTTGCGCGACGTATCAATAGCTGGGCACATTCCGCTTTGCAGTATGAAAACGGCATCACCTCGATTCGCACAACGGCATCTGAGGCATTGGCACTTGGCAAGGGAGTATGCCAGGATTTCGCGCACATCATGATAACGCTGTGTCGGCTCTGTGGTCTGCCTGCTCGCTACGTCTCCGGCCACATGCTCGGCGAGGGCGGCACTCATGCATGGGTTGAGGTCCTTCTGCCCGTTGAGAACCAACCGGATAAGGCATTAGTAGTGCCGTTTGATCCGACACATGAACGCGAAACCAGCCTTAGTTATATCACGATTGCCGTGGGGCGCGATTACTTTGATGTCGCACCAACGTCGGGTTCCTATCGCGCATCGTATAGTGGACAACTCTCCGCGAAGAAACGCGTTGATTTGACGGTGCTGGAGTATGCGGATGCTGCGGGGAAGAGCGAGTAGATGATAGTAGAAAGAGCAGGACGAACTTGTTTTCGTCCTGCTCTTTCTATCTCAATAATTGGCTGACGCCCACATTTGGGCTTACCGTCCGCTTGCTCTTGTGGCAGAGGAGGCTCCTTTGAGCAAATCTTGACAGCAGATGACAGGTAGAGGGATATATACTAAGGAAAAACAGAGGAGGGGAACAATGCAGATCGAGACAACACGCCTCCTGCTTCGAGACTTTACACCGAATGATGTACAAGCGGTTCATGCTTTTGACTCCGATCCAGAGTTGAAACGCTATCGTGGAGGTGGAAGAGTCACCGAGGAAGATACACATACATTTATTCAAAGGACGCTGCAATGGCAAAGAGAGGAGCCACGACCTACCTCTGCATTGGCGGTCGTTCTCATAACTCATTCTGAGATCATCGGAGTGGTCTGCCTCACCATCACAAGACGAGAATGGAACGAGGGAGAGTTGTGGTATCGCCTCAGTCGTAAACACTGGGGCTTAGGATATATGACTGAAGCGGCCTTAGCCATGCTCTCCTTTGGATTCGGCACTCTACATCTGCATCGTATTTGGGCCATGTGCCACC
>CAXTUE010000689.1:0-2503 GCA_964247355.1 uncultured Ktedonobacteraceae bacterium
ATAATTGCCCACGCCCTTCACCAGTGCCGCCCCAAAATCCTGAATATGCTTCTGCACAAAAGGAATGTCCTTATAGAAGAGTTGCTCTTGCAACGCTTTGTTGGCGGTACTAATGATCGCGACTTTGCCGGAACGTACGGCAGGAACCAAGTAGGCAAGCGACTTCCCCGTACCGGTACTTGCTTCGAGTATAGATGGAATGTTTTCATTTAAAGATTGAGCAACAACCATTGCCATCTCTATTTGTGCAGGCCGTTCTTCATATCCTGATAGTCGTTGCGAAAGAACGCCGCCCTGTCGCAGGTCGTCTGAAACAATAGTTTGCAAGCGCGAGTCACTAGGAGATTTTTTTGATTTAGTCAGCTTATCTTTGACTTGTACTAGACGCTCTGAAGCAGAAGTTTCCTCTACTAATCTCTCTGTTGGGGCATTGTGTATATTTCCGGCCAAAGGCTGAATAAAGAGCTTTTTAGATGCTAAGCTGGTGGCAGATTGGGTATTAGACAAAACTGATAGGATTTGTCGTAATTGTTCTTCAGCAACATCGCTACTAGGACGGATATTTGGCTCTACTTTTACCATCTGCATAATTAAATCGTTAAGCTCTACAGGTACTTTAGCTACTTTATCATGAAGGGTCTCGAAGCAAAATGACGCTGAAGGAGGTTGTCCTGATAACAAATAGTGAAGTGTAGCACCTAAACTAAAAATGTCAGATTTGGGAGTAGTCTGTTTGCTAAATTGCTCAGGTGCAGCGTAGCCTATTGTACCTAATGCTGTCGTATCTTTAGTTTGCTCTCGTTTAAAATAACGTGCGATACCAAAGTCAATTAAAATTGGTTGTCCATTCGGCTTTATCATGATATTATCCGGTTTAATATCACGAAAAATAATTGGTGGTTTTTTGCTATGAAGATGAGAGAGAATCGAGCATATAATGATGCCAATATTGATGACCTCTATTGGATCAAGTACTCCTTCCTTTTTTTCGCTAAGATAGCTTTCTAGTGTTTTCCCTTCAATGAACTCCATTACAATGTACCAAGAGTCTTCCTCACAGAAATAATCATATACATGAGGAAGGTTAGAATGTTTAAGCCCTACAAGTATATTAGCCTCGTGTTCAAAGGCTTTAATGTTCTCTGCTTTTTGCTTTTCAGTAAGATTTTCTGTGCTTAGCTTCTTTATTGCTACAATACGTTTCTCGAACTTAGTGTCTTCGGCTTTATGTACAGAACTAAAGCCGCCACTTCCGACTTCTTCTATAGGTTTGTAACGTTGATGCAATAGACCATTTGCACTCTCCAATAGCACTGTAGACTTCTCATTTAGTTCACTAACATTTTGCTTTCCGTGCTCATCTACGGATGATGAAGCGTTAGTTTGTATAGATAAATTTTGTTTCAAAGAGCCTTGAGTGCTAATTTTTCTTGTGTCTTGGTTACTTACAACAGAGGTTACGGCAATTTTTGTTGTAACTGGACTTGGTTTATAAGCAACACCGAGCAATGCCTTCAAATATGCATCGGCGAATGCCTGTACCGTGGGGAAACGGTCCTCTGGCTTATACGAGAGTGCTTGTGTCAGAACGCGCTCGACAAGTGGTGAGATAGCGGTGTTGATGCTGCTGGGGGTAGAAAAGATGGCTTTTGCCTGTTGCTCCAACAAGAGGTCGCGCTCGGTTGCCTCATATGGACGACGCCCGCATAGCCACTCGTAGACCATCACGGCCAGTGCATATTGATCGCTGGCGGCAACCGGCAGACCTTGCAGGTGTTCCGGTGCCATATAGGGTACCGCAAACGCCTCATCATCCAGCGTCATTTCTGGTGTGCTTAACGAGAACTCGGCGACAAATGGATTTTTGCGCGCATCGACGCTGATACTGCCGGGATGTACATTGGCATGCAGCGTGTTTTGCACATGGGCGTAGTGTAATGCATCGGCAACGGGCGATAAAATAGTGCGTATATCGGCGGGTGCATGCAGAGTTCCATCAGCAAAATATTGGCGCAGCGTCTGGCCTTCGCGCTGCTCCAGCACAAGATAGCCATAGTCGCCGTCGAGATCGAATTTTTGCGTGTCGAGAATGCTGCGATGCTTAAGCTTTTTCAGTTGTGCCGCCCGCTTCAGAAAAGCTTCTTTCGCCTCCGGTGACGATAGGGCGATATCGAGTCGCTTGATCGTCACATCTTTTTTGCCAATTTTGCTCCGGTAAAAGCTACTTGTAGAACTTTTGCTCACCATGTCAAGAATAGTATATGGGCCAATCCGCTCAAGCTCTACCTCTGGCATGCTCTCTCGCTCTCCTCATTCCCTGCAAAAAATACGAACACATGTTTGTCTTTTGCAGTATAGCATAGGATGCCAGTGGGGACAAATCTGTATTTCATGTAATTCATCGCATTGTGGAACGCCCGTAGGGGTCTGCATTCCATCACACCCTTTTCGGCAATCACTCATCATGGCAAGCTTAATGACATGTCCCCACAAACCTACGAAA
>CAXTUE010000690.1:0-2500 GCA_964247355.1 uncultured Ktedonobacteraceae bacterium
CATCAAATCTTTCTCCAGTATATAAGGCAGGTACGGTACAGTACTGTACCTGCCACATTTCAGTAGGAAAGGCACAGCTAAGGTACGGTACAGTACCGTACCGCAAAGAATAACTACGAATTTTTGACTACGAAGCCTTTTCTTTGTCAGTCAACCGTTGTTTTTTTGCCCGACGACGCATCTCAATACGAGCCAGGATGTCAAGCAGACGGATAATGTCAGTCGAAACATTCTTATCCTGCCCCACTAAATCACTTTCCGTTTTGAAGAGGAAGCTTACATTCCGATCAGTTTTACGATTCGAGTCATTTCTTTCTTGGATTGTGAACACGCTAACTCTCCTTGCGTTCCTAGAGTGTACTAGGTATAATGAACAAAAGTCCTAATAGGCGTGACCACGCTCAAAGAGTATTGGACTTTCTTTGTGACTGGGATAGCAAAACTTTCTTAGTAAGCTAATCATTATACTTATTTGTATCGTCTAAACAAGGTCTTGTTTAGGGTCACTTTCAAGTGCTATCCTACGGTCAGCCTTTATTCACATTCTGCCATAAGCGTTGTTCACTTCTGTTCTATTCTGTTCACTTTTGTACGAGATTTTTATGGACCTACAAAAAATTCGGGAAAAGCTTACACAATATCGTAATCGTATCGGCATTTCGCAGGCGGACCTTGCCGACGCTGCTCATGTGCATAAAGGTGTGTTAAGTGATGCACTCAATGGTAAGCGAGCAATTTCTACTGACCTTATCCATCGTATTATTCTTTATCTGGCCGAAGAGGAAGCCATTCGTGGCAAATCACAGGTTGTTGAGCTTCTCGAACTCACAGAGAGTGAAGATTTTAGTAAGGCTGATTGGAAATCTCCACCTCTAGTGGATTTAGCACCAGAGCCACCGTCAACCTTAATACCTTCTCATCAAATAATTGAACTTGAAACACCTCTCGTAGCAGCTTTTAACGAACCTTCTGCTTCTACTCAAAACTCGGAAGACAAGGATGACGATGATGTATCACAAACAAGCACGTCATCTTTAAAGGAAGAGCAAAAAGCAGTCGATGCTGAAACTCCAGAAACACGGGAATCGAACCTCGCTCAAGGTGAAGGGAATGTTCAAATAACCTTGTTTCAATCTTCTAACTTGCAGAATTCTCACCTTTCGCCAAAAGACAGGCTTGAAGTTGCGTATCGACAACTTATAGACATTGTAGAGACACGTTTCCAGTTCGCTAGTGTAGTGGAAGCACTACGAAAATTTAATGGAGAGGTAGCTTATGAGACTTTACCTCGAGTTAAAAAAGAGCTGGATGCTGCAGAGGTGGTTTTTCATGAGCAAGAAGTAGCGCGGACTCTCCGTTTACTGGATAATAACAAGGCATGGTCACATTATGTAATGGGAACGGTCTCGTTCAACAAATATAGAGAGCGCACGAAGGACTTAGTAGAAAAAGCTCTCGAACCTCGGTCTCCTCTCGTATACATAATCCCAAACATAGATGCCCTCCTTGCAGGTGATCGTTGGCGAGACGACGATCCTAAAACGAGGCAAATATATCAGGAGATGGAGAAAGAATTCAACGCGATGCTGAGAGCAATGAATAAGCGACTTAAATTATAACTCATCCTTGTAACATGCATTCGTATTTCAGGAGTCATAAAGCTAAATTCTGTCACTCGGATTACATTACTGAATAAAACCAACAATGGTACGCACTTCTACATTGAATCTGAAGATTGGGTAAAAGAAGGCAAGGCTCCTTGCCCAATAATGTGACAGAGACGAGGATTTTTCAAACAATCTGTATTAAGATCAACTAGATCAAATACATCTGGCCCTATATGAGCTTTGGGACATAAAACAGGACGAGCAAATAGACTATTACCGCTTGCAACTCCAGAGGATTCAAGTAATACTCCCTGACATTTGGGAGCAGGACGGTCAGGCAGTTGCTCAATGGCAAGCTCAAAACTAGCATGTAGACGTTGTTGTAAAAGTGTCACATCCATATCGGGTTGTAGGTGAATAAGATGGACTTGATGTGGAGGCTCGTCAGTGTGTGTATACTGCTTTCCCGTTCGCTGTACTGTTCTTGTAACATGCCCTTCCTCTGGCTCAGGTAGACGAGGAAATAGCAGCATTCCTGTTTTTGTACCGAGCAAAGTCATGTCTCCAAGCATCTTCTTGATAGGACCATGTGTATTTGTAGGGTCACTACCACCAAGATAGTATTTGGCGTCGAGAATGACAGACGGTTCACGCCAGATGAGTTGTCCTTTGTATCGTATCTCTAGTGGCTCCTCGCGCTCGATTGTGTAGTCTGGCCGTGTAGATGGAGCATGTTCCCAGTCGGATGCATAGTTCGTCATCGTGTTCAACTGCCGATTGTAGAGAAAACGAAATGCGCGTCCTTGCCAGCGAAATGTGCATTGCAGTTCATCCGTTGCGACCCGTAGTCCCTGCGCTTGCACATCTCCTTCTTGAGCAAGCAGGAGAATACA
>CAXTUE010000691.1:0-2495 GCA_964247355.1 uncultured Ktedonobacteraceae bacterium
CGCCATGATAAAACACACGAATCATATGCAGCGTGACCGAGACAACCATCAAGTGAGCCGACCACCGGTGCATGTTACGCACCAGATGCCCAAACGAGACCGCGCTATTGAGTTGATTGATATTCTGATAAGCGGCTCGTGTGTCAGGGACATAATAGAACATTAGGAATACGCCGGTTATTGTCAGCAGCAGGAACAGGAAGAAGGAGATACCGCCCATACACCATGTATAGGTGATCTTCATGGCCTGGCGGCTGATTTTGACGGGGTGCAGGTGCAAAAAGACATTACCCATCATAACCAGAGACTGGTTAAGTGGTGTGTCTGGATAGCCATGTCGAAATATAGAGCGCCAGACGGTGCTTTCGACAATCTTCTGCGTCGCCACATCGAGTAAGCTTTTATTACTGGTAGAGCTCACTATGCCTCCTCAAGCGATTCAAACATAATACTGTTTGGAAAGATAATTGATTGCAAATATTCTTCACACTGTGGAGCAGATTATAGCATAGAACTTCCATGATGGGTACCCCTGTTGGAACGTTTGCACTCTTTCTTCTCATTATAATGTATAAAGGTGGCAAACGAGAAGAGTTACGCAATTTAGTAGTACATCATGCTGGCATGCGCAATGCTATATAGAAAGATTACCTTTGTGCCGTCCCTCTAACATCAGGTACACACCTGATTTTTGGGCATGTCCTACCTGATTATTTTGTTATCAAGAGTATGGGATACTTGTGTTTGGCACGAGAAACAAAAAGCCGCTACAATTACAACAGTCTAAAAGAGAATATAAATAGCGTAAAGAGATCATACTTATGAACGACTCCAGCATAAAATACAAAGATGTGGTTCAGAACAACAAACTGCTCCGTCCCTTTCTCGGCATTCCTGTTTTTTATAAAGTGTTGCTCGCTAACAGCTTTATTATCTTTGTTGGCGCGACTGGCGGCACATGGCTTGCCTCGCGCTTGAATAGCACCACCTACGCACCCATATCGCTGGTTGTGTTCGTCACCATCGGCTGGCTTGTCAGCGTCGTGCTCAACTTTGTCGTGCTACAAATAGCCTTTCGTCCTCTCATGGACCTGGGCCGGGTGATGAAACGTGTGCAAAACGGCGAACGCTCATTACGAGCTTCGCTTACTGGTGTTGACCCCGAAGCAGATCAACTCGCACGTACCTTTAATACAATGCTTGAAGCAATCGACGAGGCCAATCGCGCCCGCGCCAGTCAGATTATCAAAGCGCAGGAGCAAGAGCGCAAACGTATCGCGCGCGAACTTCACGACGAGACATCGCAGGTGCTTACATCGCTTCTAATCAGCCTTGCCGTACTGGAGGAAGCCATCACGACACAGGAAGCACGAGACCGTATTACGGAGACGCGTCAATTGGCGCATCAAACACTGCGCGCTATCCGCAACTTGAGTATCGACTTACGTCCGAGTGCGCTCGATGATCTCGGCTTGCTACCCGCACTACGGTGGTATGTCAAGGAGTATCAACAAAAAACGAATATTGATGTTGAGTTCCATACGTCGGGCTTCAAAGACCGCCAACGTCTCTCACCCGAAATGGAAACCGCTCTCTATCGTATTGTGCAAGAGTCTCTGACAAATGTCGCAAAACACGCTCAAGCGCATAAAGTCACAATTATGCTGCGAGAGGAGGCCGATGCTGTTAACGCAACCATTACAGACGATGGGCGAGGCTTCGATGTTGAAGAGCTAGAGAAGACGGGCGATAAAGATCGTGGATTGGGCCTGGTAGGCATGCAAGAACGCGCCCTTCTGCTTGATGGCACTGCGACAGTTGAGTCTAGCCAGAAGCATGGTACTGTCGTGAACGTCTCTATTCCACTACACACGCCCTCATATTATGATAGAAGTGTACCCGCCGCGCTCGGCGTATAGAGTATGAGGTAAGAGGATTTTTATATATGAGCATACGTATTCTGCTTGCAGACGATCATACAATTCTGCGCGCCGGTCTGCGCATGATGTTAAATGCCCAACCTGATTTTGAGGTTGTAGGTGAGGCTCAGGATGGTCGTCAAGCTATTCAAGAGGCACAACGGTTGCAACCCGATGTCATTCTTATGGACATCACAATGCCCGATATGAACGGCATAGAGGCGACACGCCAAATCAAAAAGTTGTTGCCGGAGACAAAGGTGCTCATTCTCACAATGCACGAGCACGATGAATACGTGTTTCAAGCACTACGCGCCGGTGCATCCGGTTATATGCTAAAAGAGGCGGCGGACACCGATCTTATCTCGGCACTACGCGTTATTCAAAACGGGCAATTCTACCTCTCACCGACTGCACAGTCCGTGATGGTTGGCGATTATCTCCAACGAGTTCGCACTGGCGAGGAAAAAGATAGCTACAGTAGTTTGACAGAACGTGAGCGCGAGATACTCAAGCTTGTAGCAGAGGGCTATACGAACAACAAGATTGCTGAACGCTTGATTATCAGTCCAAAGA
>CAXTUE010000692.1:0-2495 GCA_964247355.1 uncultured Ktedonobacteraceae bacterium
CTTGGTCCACACCTGCACAACAGGGAGAGGTTCAAAAAACCTCCCCCTGAAAGCATTCCCCTTGCGGGTGCCCTGGTCCCTATACCACTTTTTGTACCATTCCCTCCATAAGTTGCGCCATGCCTTCTACGCCGTCTACAAGGATATCGGCGTGAGCCAGTAGTTCGGGCAACGTGTCAGCATGCCGTACAACAACTGAGAGCGTTGTACAGCCCTCTTTGCGAAGCTGTTCAGACTCTAGGATCGCGTCAAGGTCTGTACGATCATCGCCCGCGAAGACCAGACCGTGTAGGTTAAAGCGTTGTGCGTAGTTGCGTAGAGCCTGCCCCTTGTTTATCGCGAGGGGAGAGAGTACCTCGACGACCATTTTGCCCTCGCCGAGCCGCATTCCTAGTTGACGCGTCGGCTCTTCCAGCAACGCAAGCAATTGCAAGCGCGTCTGTTCAGGATGCGAAGAGCCACGATAATGCAGAGTGCCGCCGACGGTCTTGTACTGCACAATCACTCCTGGTAAGCTGTCGATATGTTGCTGTACAAGCTCAAGCAGTTGTTTTCCTGGCTGAACGTAGCGCATCGCCTCCGGCACAATCTGTATCTCGTGTGTTTCTGGCAGACCATCGCTCCACTCTAAGCCATGTGTGCCAATATACGTGATATTATCAACATTGACGAGACGTGTCCCATCGCGTAGCCCACGACCAGTCATAATCGCGACATGCGTGTGCTGCCGTAGTTGTTCAAGCATCGTCGCAACGCCGGGGTAGAGATAGGCCGCCTGCGGTGTGGGAGCAATCGGGCTAAGCGTACCATCAATGTCAAAAACAAGGCCGAGCGGTTTCTGGGTGAGGACTGAAGAGAGGTCTGTAACTGCCATAAGAGTATGTTTTCTCCATATATGTCTACAACAGTTGTTGTTGCGAGAAACAATAAAAGAGGACGCGTACGTCCTCTTTTATTGTCCTGTATAGTTTCCTATGTGTCAACAGCTTTTTTATGCCCCTAACTTCTCTAAGAAGCTAGCGACGGTGCGAATGCCTTTGTAGTACTGGTCCAACGAATATTTCTCGTTTGGCGCGTGTAGATTGTCGTCCGGCAGGCCAAAGCCCATCAGCACAACGGGCGCATGCAGAATTTCGGAGAAGAGGGCCGCGATAGGAATAGAGCCGCCCTCGCGCAGAAACACAGGTTCTTTGCCATACGTCTCCTTCAAAGCCTCCATCGCAGCTTGTATGGGCAAGCTTTCAGGTGTGACGAGAATACCTTCACCACCGTGCAGGTTGTGAACCGTAACGGTCACATCGGGTGGTGCGGCATCCTTTACGGCACTCTCAAAGAGTGTAAACACCTCAGCAGACTTGAGGTCAGCAGGGAGGCGCAGACTAATCTTGGCTGTAGCGACGGCGGGAATAACCGTTTTTGCCCCCTCGTCGACAAATCCACCAACGATGCCATGTACCTCAAGGGTAGGACGTGCGGATATACGCTCCAGTGGTGGATATTCTGGCTCGCCCGATAGCCGCGAGACGCCCATTTCTTCCAGTAGTGACTCGTTGATGTGCAACGGATCATTCTGCCAGAATGCTTTTTCCGCCTGTGACGGCTTCCGCAACTTATCGTACAAACCAGGAATAGTGATATGACCCTCGGCGTCCTTCAAACGACTGATGATAATGGCGAGTGCATGCAGTGGATTCGGTGCTACACCGCCATAGGAGCCAGAATGGAGATCGCGTTTGGCACCGTGTACCTCAACCTCCGTGTAGATGATGCCACGCAACCCTGAGATGAGCGCGGGAATGTCCTTCGCGGGCATATGTGTGTCGCAGATGAATGCCGCGTCACATTGCAACCGCTCTGGCGAGGTCCTGACATAGTGCTCGACGGACTCGCCACCTGCCTCCTCCTCGCCCTCGATAAGTACGCGCACATTGACCGGCAGGGTCCCATTGACGTGCATGAGCGACTCAAGGGCCTTGAAGACCAGCATTGTTTGTCCCTTGTCGTCACAGGCACCACGCGCGTAGATATTGCCATCGCGTATCGTTGGCTCGAATGGTGGACTGTCCCACAAGTTGAGAGGGTCAACGGGTTGCACATCGTAATGCCCATAGATAAGCAATGTCGGCTTGTCTTGCGCTTTTAGCCATTCGCCATAGACAAGCGGATGCCCCTGTGTCTGAAGCAAGCCTGTATTGTCGAAGCCCATGTGTTGCAACTGTGAGACTGCGTAGTTTGCCGCGCGTTGCATGTCGTCCTTATGCTCTGGTAGTGTACTGATGCTCGGAATACGCAACCAGCCCTTCAAATCTTCAAGAAACTCGTTCTCGTGCTCTGTGATATACGTCTCTACCTGTGTCATAGCAAACATCCTTTCTCTCCTCGAAAATATCTATTTGCTATCCTATCAAGGGTTAAAGAGGTTGTCTAGTAGGGAACAGCACAAGGCCGGAGTTAGCTGCGTCGAACTACGGCCTTGTGCTGTTGCCATATGAATT
>CAXTUE010000693.1:0-2481 GCA_964247355.1 uncultured Ktedonobacteraceae bacterium
ATTTAGAACTCATCTTCATGATTTGCTACAAAATGTGTTAAGGTATACCTAAGAAATGCTTCCGAGAGAATTTCTCTGGAATTATTCTCTCTGATACCATTCTCAAGAGAACTTGACGATCTCAACATCTTATGGAGGACCTATGCGTATACTCATCCTGGGAGGGGACGGCTACCTGGGCTGGCCCCAGGCTCTCTCTCTTTCCAGTAAAGGACACGACGTTACGATTTTCGACAACCTTGCTCGCCGACACTTTGACCTCGAACGTGGCTTCAACAGTTTGACTCCCATCCAATCACTACACGAACGGGTTGTTGCCTGGAAAGCAATCTCTGGCAAGGATATCCAGATACGCGTTGCCGACGTAACGGACTACGTGGCTCTTGCAAGCGTCTTTCAAGAGTTTCAGCCCGAAGCGGTCGTAGACTTTGCTGAACAGCGTTCCGCCCCCTACTCCATGATTGACCGCAAGCATTCTGTGTATACGCAAACCAACAATGTCGTTGGCACATTGAATGTGCTCTATGCAATCAAAGATTTCGCCCCCGATTGTCACCTCGTCAAACTCGGCACAATGGGCGAGTATGGCACACCAAACATCGACATTGAGGAGGGCTTTATTGAGATTCACCATAAAGGCCGCTCAGATGTGTTGCCATATCCTAAGCAGCCAAATTCTTTCTATCACCTGAGCAAAGTCTTCGACAGTCACAACATCATGTTCTGCTGCAAAATTTGGGGCATTCGGTCAACAGACCTGAATCAAGGCGTCGTGTACGGCTTTGAAACCGATGAAACTGCGCTGGACAAACGCCTTGCAACTCGCTTCGACTATGACCAGATATACGGTACGGCACTGAACCGCTTCTGTATTCAAGCCGCTCTAGGCTATCCCCTTAGCGTCTATGGTGCAGGACACCAGACGCGCGGCTACATTAATCTTCGCGACACGTTGCAGTGTATCGAGTTAACCATCGACTCTCCACCGCAAGCAGGAGAATACCGTGTCTTTAATCAATTCACAGAGCATTTTTCACTGCTCGAACTCGCGGCAATGGTTGGTGAGCAGAGCAAGCACTTAGGACTGGAGGCAACTGTAGAACACCTTCCAAATCCACGTCTTGAGTCAGAGCAGCACTATTATAATGCGGCACACACGCGGCTCACCGAACTCGGTCTGCAGCCGCATCTCTTGAACGAGGGAGTGCTTGCATCCATGATTACTTGTGCCATCGAGAACCGCGATCAGGTGCAGAAAAATCTTATCTTGCCGACCGTCAACTGGCGTAAGACAACAAACGAAGTTTCCTAGACTCGCATCTCTTGCATTGGTGAAACAGGTTGTCAGGGCAATAACTGGCGAATAACAGAGGCAATTCTTGAATTTGCTTCTATATTCCATTTCCTGTACGCCCGAATCGACGCAACTTTTTCAGCAATTAACGCAGGGTTTTGCGCAATCTCAAGCAACAGCTTTTGCTGGGCTGGCAGGTCCAAACGAAACCAGCCCAGATTGTGTCGCTCAATAAAAGCTAGTGTCGGTGTTTCCTGATCGGGAATAACGGTTGTAACAAGAAATGGCTTTTCGAGAATAAATGCCTCCGTGACAAAGCTCGCCCCCGCCTTGCCGACGATGATATCTGCCGCCGCCATATATGGAGCTATTGACTCTGTAAAAGGAACTGGGTATACTTGCTTTATGCCTGCATAGGTGGCCGCCATCTTCGTATTGTTTCCAACGGCAAGAATGATTTGCACAGGAATGTGTGCCCTCAGTAAAAACTCTATCACGCGGTCAACTTGCGCCGAACCTTTTGCACCACCCTGCAAAAATATTGTAAATATGTCTGGCTCAAAGTTCAGGACCCCCAACATCTCGTTTCTTGTAGACGCTGTAACCTCCAAAAACTGTCTTCGTATCGGACGCCCCGTGGCATAGACACGCTCCGGCTCGATGCCTTGCTCTAGTACCTGTGCGAAAACCTCACGGGTTGGCGCGAGATAGGCATCGGCATGCTTCTCGGTAAACCATGTACGATGAACATGTTCTAAGTCGGTAAGCTGAAAGACAAGCGGGAGACGCTTAGGAAGACGCGCGTTTGCTCGCGCAATAGGGTAGCCTAATATAGGATGAGTCGTGACGAGAAGCTGAGGTTGCGTTTGTTTAATACTTCTACGTATACGATGGGCAAGCAGGAAGGCAAGTATACTGTTGAAAAACCATGCCATGAATTTTGTGTCTGTGTACTTAAACAAGCGCTCAAGAAAATTTACATCCTCCCGACTCACTCTCGCATACCAACTATCAACACTCCTGGGAAGCGGGTCTGTAATAACTATAGTATACTCCGTCTCAAGCATTTGCTTGAGCGATTGCGCGAGATTTACATGCCCGCCGCCCGTACGCGAGGTAAAAATTAAAATAGTAGGTTTGCTTGCTTGCATACTTGCTCTTTCTTAATCGGATGGAGTGTCGAGAAT
>CAXTUE010000694.1:0-2481 GCA_964247355.1 uncultured Ktedonobacteraceae bacterium
ATTCACTACTATAAGGCTCCTTTCGAGGAGTAAAAAAATTGAAGTGCCGGGCACTTGTCATAGAATACATGTGTGTATTGTAGTCCTACTTCTCGAATAAATCAATATCTTAATCTTGTAGAGACAAATGTATCCCATCCTTGTCGGCATTCTCAATCTCCACAAGGACGGGATAGACCGATTCCTACATGTTCTTCGGGTTACTATCGCAATATGCTTTGGCAAAACGTGCCGTCCACATAGCGTTGTTGAGCAAGAGGGCCTTGTTGGCTTCAACGCTTTCGCCTGATGTGACTTTCGCGACATGTGAGAGTAGGAAGGGTGTGGTTGCTGAGCCACGGATACCCTGCTTTTGAGCTAGCTTTAATGCCTCTTCCGTCGCGTCTTCCAATGGTTTCGCATCCATTGCGTACTGTTCGGGAATTGGGCAGCCTACGACGATGCCGTTCAGACCACACTCCCATTGGGTTCGGGCGATTATGGCTATCGTTGACGCATCATCAACACGATGACTCAGGCGGCGTCCGCTATGGCGCACATAAAAGGCTGGCAGTTCGTCGGTCTGCCAGCCGAGGACGGGTACGCCGTGCGTCTCCAAATATTCAAGCGTTAGGTCGAGGTCGAGAATGGATTTCGCACCGGCACAGGCTACCAGGACTGGTGTACGGCTCAGTTCAATCAGGTCGGCGGAGACATCCATGCTGGTTACGGCACCACGATGAACACCACCAATGCCACCAGTTGCGAAAAAGCGAATGTTGACCATGCTCGCACAGAGCATAGTACCTGCGACGGTTGTCGCGCCCAGCTTATGCGTTGCCAGCGTTACGGCAAGATCGCGACGGCTAACTTTCTGTACATCAGGGGATGTGCCAAGATGAAGAATTTCGTTTTGCGACAGACCAATTACAATCTTGCCGTTGAAAATCCCAATTGTGGCTGGTACTGCGCCCTCACGTCGAATCGTGGCCTCCATCGCTTGTGCCACGGTTACATTATCAGGATAGGGTAGACCGTGCGCAATTACGGTTGACTCAAGTGCGACGACTGGCCGTTGTTCGTGTAATGCAGTTTGTACTTCGTCTGAAATGACGATGTGTGCTGAAAAATTTTGCATATTTTCTTCGTCCATCAATAAATAGGTGTGTTGTTTTTACCTTCTTACTATATCACGCTTGTCCTATATCACGCTTGTCGAACATGACCTCTTACATATAATTTGCGCTTCTGTAGTGGACATGCTATAGTAACATTTGTGCTATTCCTGGTATGAGAGAATTGCTGTAAAGACAAATGTATCCAGTCCAAATTGTATCAAGTATCACAGGGTATCATAACCGATTAGGCGTAGAGTTATAATATAGAAAGATACCCTCTCGAAGTTTATTTTGAAAATAATACAACACAATAGTAGGAGTGATAAAAATGGGTTTTGTGAAAAATGTACTTACGACCACTGCTGTGGTTGGTGGTGTAGTTGGCGGACTTGCGACATACAATAAAGTAACACAGACGATGGCGGGCGAGCTTGATACTGTTTTACGTGGTGAAGAGCGCCGTTACCCCTGGAAATATGGCGATATGTTCTATGAGGTGAAGGGTGCGCGAGAAGCCAAGCCACTTCTGCTCATCCACGGTTTTGGTCCCGGTGCTTCATCCTATGAGTGGCGCAAGAATGTCGATACGCTAGCTGAACAGTACCGCGTCTATGTCGTCGACCTGCTCGGCTTTGGTCTCTCGGACCGTCCCGCGATTGACTATACCGCCGAAACATTTACCGATCTGATCGGCGATTTTCTCAAGGAAGTCATTAACAAGCCCACTGTTGTTGTCGCGCATGGCCTGACCTGTGCGTATGTGATTGACACGGCGTTCCGCAAACCACAGTTGTTCGAGCGTCTGGTCCTTGTTGCACCTGTTCCAACTATCCTGCAAGAGTCTCTACCGGGGCCAATAAACTCGGTATGGAAGGGATTGTTGCGCATGCCTATCCTGGGCGAGTTTGCCTACAATCTGTTGACCTCGCGTCAAGCCATTCGAGCGTACTATGATCGTCAGGGCTACTACAATCCCGGCCTGATCACTGACGAACTGGTCGAGTACATCTATACCTCCGCGCACCAGTCAAATGGCCGTTATGCTGCTGCGGCGTTCGTCAGCGACTTCCTAACACTGGATGTACACGAGGCGTTCGCACGTCTACAGATGCCCGTCGTCACCGTATGGGGTCGTGAAGCACTCTCAGCCATCGAGTCGTCCGAAGCGTTCAAACGCGTCAATCCACGCGTTGAGACGCGCATCATCGACAAGAGCAGCTTCCAGGTACAAGACGAGCAAGCCGCTCAGTTCAACAACCTCATCCGCGAATTCGCAAACGCAGCCGTCAGATAAGTATACACAGCAAAACATATGCAGCGATGAACCTCGGTTCATCGCTGCATATGTTTTGCTGTGTATACTCTTAGCTTATTTTGCTTGGTG
>CAXTUE010000695.1:0-2468 GCA_964247355.1 uncultured Ktedonobacteraceae bacterium
GTATAGAATATACATCGAATGTATTTTATAGGACACATTAAAGTGCGAGAAGGACTACATGTTTATAAACGAGGTGAAATAATGAGTCTTTTAGGGCCAACAAAGAAACAGTTAGGCGAACGAAGTCAAGCACATATCATTGCACGCTTGCTGGAAATGGATTACACCGTCCTCACCCCCTACGGAGATAGTTCGCGCTACGATCTCGTGATCGAAGATGCCGATGGAAAATTCTTGCGGGTGCAATGCAAGACTGCATGGATAGAAGGGGGAGATAATGGATATATCAAGTTTGCAACAACATCACTCCGATCACGTTCCACTAATGGAAAAGTGCAATACAGCAGAGCCAGGTATACGGGGCAAATAGAGTATTTCGCAGTGTATAGTCATGAACAGCGTAAGACCTACCTTATTCCAGCTAATCAAGCGACCGGGGAAACAATGCGTCTACGCCTTGCACCGGCAAAGAACAATCAGGAGAAGGGAGTGAGATGGGCCAAAGAATATGAGTTGTAATAGTGGCGACAGGGATCGAACCTGTGACACTGGGCTTATGAGTCCCATGCTCTACCGACTGAGCTACGCCACCATATGATGCTTACAGACAATATGGTATCATACCGTGTCAAGTAGTGGATGGGTGGGTAGCCGTTCTGGATTGAGCAAAATTTGGGCTTGCCAGAAACGCATATGTTGGGTATGCTAGAGGTATGTAAGCCTTTCCAGAGTATGTGATGCATTTGAAAACTGAGGTTCGGGTGTTACGTTGATATCACTTTTGCTTATATGATCTACTATTACGATGTTTAAAAATTTATTCTACTGAGATACCAATCACTACCGATAACGCATTGTTTGATGCAAAAGCACTATTCATAGACTATGTTTTAGAGGCATATCTCGTAAACTCACCTGAGCATGTTTATCGATTAGCGAAGTTCTGCCAGATGTTCTTTCAAGAGTATTCTCTCACTTTGCTTAAATCACTCGTAGCAAGAGACTATCATCTTTATCATAGAGTCCGATCTCGCAAACGTTGTTACCAATTTGTACAGACCACCGACGTCTAGGCTCACCGGAAACTAAATGAGGAAGCTCATCTCTGACAATTGCGTGCTTCTGCTCATCTCTCTGATTGCTTCTCAGGAGTAAATCCAACATATCCTTACGCTTACCCAGCTTGATTTTCTCACCCATGAAATGTTCTATGGCTGTGTCGAGCACACCTTGTCGAAGTTCTTGCTCTCTAATCTGAGTATCGATGTTGGTAGCTGAAAAATCAGTGTTATAATCTCCTGTACTAGTCCGAGTGACGAAAACAGCAGTATTGTTTATTATGACAAAGAATTTATGAGTGTCTCCTGGTGCCAGTTGTTCCATACGTCCCATATCCACAACTGTAACATCTAGTAACCCGTCGCGCTGTGTAATTTCATTTGTATCGTACCACATAGAGGCTGCTGCACGAGAGATAGCCTCCCGTTTAACCATCTCATAATCAGGTTGTGCTTGGCTGTTCTTTATGTTCATGTCTTTTGCTCCTATCCATTTTTATTATAAGAGTACAAACGTTGTGATTTGGGACGAAACTATTTCGGACTTCTACTAGTTTTTAGTTCCCGTTCTTTTCTACGCACTCTTTCCACCTTCGGTTGCATCTTAATGATCACCTCTATTTTTCCTCTTTGTATCGCCTTTATAATACATTTGTTCCTCGGAAATAGTTGTTCTTGGCTTCCATTATCACATATCCATTCTTTAGTTTGTTAACTAAACTCAGAAGAATTAACAATACATGACCAAAAGGTGTCTTGGGTTGAGGAGGTAGCAACGTTACATATACCTCTCCACCATCTCCATCACGTCCTCAAACTCAAACGGCTTGCGCATCATCGCGTCCACCCCTAACGCCTTCGCAAGGTCTAGTTGGTCGGCGGCAGACATGAGCACGATCTTGTGCTGCGAACGAAGTTGCGGCTCGACGTTCAATCTTTGACATAGCTCTTCGCCTGACATGACAGGCATCATGAGGTCCAAAAACATGAGATACTGCTTACCGCTACTGAGTTTGTCGAGGGCCTCGCGTCCGTTGCGCGCGGCGGTTATGGCGTGGCCCTCAAGAATGTCAACCATCATGTCGCGTATTATGGCGTCGTCATCCACTACAAGAATATTACGGGGTCGAGAATTCACGCTCATCCGGCTCCTCATCTACCGTTACTGGCGCATCTGTCCGGGCAAGATAGAAACTGAAGATGGACCCCTTGTTGTTGCTGCTTTCGAGCCATAGCTGTCCATGCATGGCCTCGATATAACGGCGGCATATGAAGAGGCCGAGGCCGGAACCGCGCACAGGCGTTGTCAGGGAGCGCGGAGCGCGCACAAACTTCTCGAAAATCTTTTGCTGATCCTCTGGCAAAATACCCTCGCCCTGATCGATGACGCGTACCAGCACCACTCTGGCA
>CAXTUE010000696.1:0-2465 GCA_964247355.1 uncultured Ktedonobacteraceae bacterium
CTCGTTGGCGATGTAGTTGCCAGGAGGACGTGATAAATCGGTCCCTACGCAGGCGTATTTATTATTAGAGAGAATTGTTGCAGTGATCGAGAAAGGACACGTTCTTGGAGACGCCAATTAACATCTTTGAGTATGAAGCTCTGGCGCAGACGCGCTTAGAGAAACCGGTGTGGGACTACTATTATGGGGGGAGCGAAGACGAGGTAACATTGCGCGCTAATCGTGAAGGCTTTGAGCGAATTCGCTTGCGTCCACGCTTTCTCGTTGATGTCAGTACGATTGATACGCACACAACCGTGCTTGGAACGCGTGTGAACATGCCGATTTTGATTGCGCCAAGCGCTTGCCATTGCATGGCACATCCAGAGGGTGAGGTTGCAACAGCGCGTGGAGCAGGTGCAGTGGATACGCTGATGATTGTCAGCACGGTCGCCACACGCAGCCTCGAAGACATCGCGCGGGCCGCGACGGGGCCGCTCTGGTTTCAGTTATACGTCTATGACGAAAAGGACGTGGGAGCGATGTTGGTACAACGTGCTCAAGCGGCTGGCTATCGCGCCCTTGTTCTCACAGTCGATACGCCTCATATCAGTAAACGTGAACGCGATATTCACAACAATTTCATTCTGCCACCTCCACCACTTGTCGCGGCAAACTTTACAGGAAAGTACGCGAAAGAAACGGGGATGCATGCAGGAGTGACGTGGGATACCATCTCGGATTTGCGCTCGCTCACAACAATGCCTATTTTGCTCAAAGGTATTTTGACTGCGGAAGATGCGCTACTTGCGGTTGAGCATGGAGTTGACGGCATTATCGTCTCCAATCATGGTGGTCGGCAATTGGATGGAGCAATAGCGAGTATCGAAGCACTACCAGAGGTCGTCGAGGCGGTAGCAGGCCGCTGCGAGGTCTATCTTGACGGCGGTGTTCGGCGTGGAACCGATGTGCTTAAGGCTCTTGCATTAGGAGCGCGGGCCGTACTGGTCGGGCGTCCCATTCTGTGGGGTCTCGCTGTTGATGGACAAGCTGGCGTAGAGCGTGTGCTAAAAATTCTACACGGCGAACTAGAAATGGCAATGGCACTGTCAGGCAAACCCACGCTTGCCAGCATTGATCGCTCTTTGGTGAAATTATTGTGATATAGGCATGCTCATTCGCTATGTAGCGAATGAGCATGTCTATATCACAATAATTTCGCCATGAACGCTCTGGGTTTCGTCGTCGATTGTAAGCATACCAATACTACATGCCGGTTGACGGCGGCGGTCATTGGCACTGCCTGGGTTAAATACGAGTTGACTCTCGTGTTCTTGATTGTAGGGAATATGGCTATGTCCGAAGACGACGACACGGGCATCAGGAAACTCGCGCCGTGCTACACTGGCATGTGTTTTTGAGTCGCCGAGAATGTGTACCATGCCTATTTTGCAAAAGCCAATTCTTAGTTCGCGCTTAATAGGCAACTTGAGCAGAACTTCCTCAGTCTCGACATTGCCCTGAACAGCCGTTACAGGCGCAATTGTCTCTAGTTCAGAAAGAACCGAGAGGACTGAGAGATCACCTGCATGCAGAATATGCTCGACATTCGCGAACTGCTGCCATACAGAGTCAGGAATGCCCTTAAAGCGCGGAACATGAGTATCTGAAATGACGCCAACACGATGTAACATGATAGCCTTGTCTCCTCTTTTGCGATATAATACGTACTGATTTTTGTATAGTATTACACATATATTCAGGATATCATACTCCATGCGCATTGCTATAATATCGGATATACACGGAAATCAGGTTGCGTTAGAGGCGGTGTTGGAACATATCGCGCAACACCGCTCGATTGATACACTTGTCATCGCTGGCGACCTCTGCTTAAATGGTCCTCAACCAAGAGAAGTATTAGAAACGTTACAGGCATTGAACTGCCCTGTTATTCAAGGCAATGTCGACGTAGATGTGACCGAACAACGACCTAAGAAAGGAACGAAGAAGCGCGACACCGTTGACTGGACACGAGAGCAAATTGGCAAAGAGGGGATTCGTTATCTCGCCGCGCTACCTCTCTCAAACATAGTTACGAATCCTGACGGCAGGGATGCACTTGTCGTTCACGCCAACCCTCTCAATCAGGATGAAGCAATTTTTCCAACATCGACCGATGAAGATTTAGAGCACTTACTGGGCCACGTTCCTTCCACCATAGGAGCTATCGCCTTTGGACACCTGCACATTGCCTACCAGCGACACTGGCGAGACTTGCTTTTGTTGGATACAGGCAGTTGTGGTTTGCCACGCGATGGGGATCACCGAGCGGCCTATGGAGTTTTGACGTGGCGAGACGGGGCATGGCAAGCAGAGCATCATCGCGTCAAATATGATATAGCGAAAGTTGTTGACCAGTTGCGCACATGCGGCATACCCCATGCAGAGAAACGTATCAAGATATTGCTAGAGGCCCGTTATTC
>CAXTUE010000697.1:0-2460 GCA_964247355.1 uncultured Ktedonobacteraceae bacterium
GTATGGTACATATATATTCGTTATGAAGAAGAGGAGTATATGCACAAACATACACGTTCTTCAAAGTCTAGTACTGGCCTCTTTACGTCTCAAGAAGGATATACATTTATGAATTTTACACGCCAAGGTACACGTCTTCTTACCGCCATGATCTTGAGCTGTGGCTTGCTTTTCACGTTCTTTGGAGTCGCATCTGCTCACACAACCGTTGCTTTTCACGCGAAAGTGAATAAGGCGATACCCGCTATTGGCTCGACAATCGCTACCGCACCTACAACCGTCACCGTATTTACTGCAGAGAACATGAAAACCGATACAAAAGATAGCAATATACTCGTCTACGGTCCTAGTGGCGACTTGATTAGTACAGGCAACGCTAAGTTCGATGTGAACAATCCACAAACCATGTCTGTAACGATCAAACCTGAGAAGGATGGTATTTACGTCGTGCGCTGGAACAATGTTTCATCCGATGACAACGATCCTGATTCAGGCGCATTCACCTTCACAGTCAAGTCCGGTGCAACTGCTTCGACGACATCGACTCCCGCAAAGACAACACCAACACAAGTATCCTCCGGTACGCCCATTTGGGTGCCTATCCTGGTGGGCGTTATTACTCTCCTGGTTGGTCTCGGTGCTGGTCTAGCCCTCGGCAGAAATCGCAATGCTGCTCCTGTAGTCGTACCCTCAGCAAGCAATCGAGTTGTTCCTGAAGAGGAAGCATCTCGACGCCTATAACTCCTTTCTATCTCTACAATCAAGAGCTAGAAAAAACGATACATGCATATCTCTATACATGTATCGTTTTTTTCTAGCTCTTGATTGTAGTAAATATAACCTGAAGAACAAGTATTTCACATTCTCTTAACATTTCTATAACCCCTACTTAAAATGTAGACTCTATTGTTAGAAGGGGTTGTGATACTATGTAGTGTAAACATATTTTCACACGTGTATTTTTTATAAAGTATGAAGAATATATTCAGCACATCTTCCACTACACATCAATTAAAGCCGGTTGGGGAACTCGCTTTACCATCACATCCTACTTCCTGACTATCTGGCAAACACCCCATAAGTAAAAGGAGTAAGAAGCATGACTCTGCACCGTACCAGGCTCTTGCTAGGGACACTATTAAGTGTTATTTGTCTCGCCAGTGCTCTGTTCAGTCCAGCAGCACTAGCATCACAAAAAGCTAGCACAAAGGCAACATCGAAACACGTTCTCTTATTGAGTATTGATGGCTTCCACGCGGTAGACCTTGCGCGCTACGCACGTCTTTATCCAAATTCAGCCATCGGTCAACTTGTAAGCGCTGGCGTGAGCTATCCAAACGCCTCAACCTCACAGCCTTCCGACTCATTTCCAGGCATTCTTGCCCCAACAACAGGTGGCTCACCACGTTCCACCGGCGTATTTTATGACGACTCCTATGATCGCAAACTCTCACCTCCTGGCTCCAAATGCGCTACAGTAGGAACAGAGGTAGTGTACGATGAGACCATCGACATCAACGACAAGCTCATCAACGGCGGTGGCGGTATCAATCCTGCGGCACTACCACTTGATCCAGCAAAAGGTTGCACACCTGTCTACCCCCACAGCTTTGTGCAAGTCAACACGATTTTCGAGGTAGCTCGTGCTGCCGGACTCCGCACGGCATGGTCGGACAAGCACCTTGCCTATGATCTCCTCAATGGACCTTCGGGCAAGGGTGTGGAAGACCTCTACAATCCTGAAATTGCATCCGTCGGTGGAAGCGTTGCTGCTAATGAGGCGTACGACGACCTGAAGGTGAAGGCTCTTCTTAACGAAATTGATGGCAAAGATCATAGTGGCACCAAGTCAGTAGGCACCCCAGCCATCTTCGGTATGAACTTCCAGGCGGTCAGCGTCGGTCAGAAGCTGAACACCGGTGGCTACGTCGACGCTTTAGCTACACCAAGTTCCTCGCTTCTAAACGCGCTCAATCATACAGATACCTCAATCGGCAAATTCATTGCCGAATTGAAAAAGAAAGACCTGTACAACTCCACAACCATCATCCTGACGGCAAAACATGGACAGACGCCTATTGACCGCAGCAAATCGAAGCTTGTTGATAGTTCAATTATTCCAGGCATTGTCGAAGGTGTGCAGAAGGGCCTCACAGCTCAGATCACACAAGATGATATTGCGCTGATCTGGTTGAAAGACAACAGCAAGACCAACGCAGTTGTCGCCGCTCTACGCGCGAACGAGGCCAAGGCAAGCATTGGCAAGATTCTCGCGGGCGACGAACTGAAACTGCGTTTCAACGATCCAAAGAGCGATAGACGTACACCAGATATTGTTGTCCTGCCAACCTTTGGCGTCATCTATGCCGGAAAAAGTGCCACAAAGATTGCTGAACATGGTGGTTTCAGTATCGACGACATCAACGTCGGTCTGGTTGTGTCCAACGCTCAGGTAGATGG
>CAXTUE010000698.1:0-2457 GCA_964247355.1 uncultured Ktedonobacteraceae bacterium
ATGGACACTTAGAAAAAGATAGAAGAAAGAAATTTGGCATGTTCCAACGAAATACATCGCGTCTCAGGAGGCCAGTACGAGCACGGCGGCGAGGAAATCCTGTAGTGATTGCACTCGTCATGTTTTTGCTGCTGCTCGCGTGTGGTTGCGGGGGAGCGGCCTATGCGTACAATAATGTTGTGCATTCATCGCTGTCGCAGTTTGTGCGACAGGTTGGTCGGGGCAGTGGCGAACCGGATATATCACAGTATGATGGCTCTATTTCGGGGCGCTCGTGGAACATCTTGTTAATGGGGAGTGATAATGATGGTAAGTATTCGTCTCCGGCCTTGCTTACGCAGGTGATGATGGTTGTGCATGTTGATACGACGAATAATAGTGTCTATCTTGTCTCGATTCCGCGCGACTCGTGGGTGTATGTTCCGCAACGGGGAGAGATGCACAAGCTCGATCAAGCGTTTTTGCTTGGTGCGACGAATGGCAACAGCTTCGACAATGGTGTGCGTCTTGCGCGCATGACGGTTGAGAGAGATTATGGCATTACGATAGACCGTTATGCGTGGGTAGGTCTGGCGGGTTTCGCGCACGTCATAGATACGCTCGGTGGCATTGATATCGACGTGACGCATCCAATTGTGGACGACAACTATCCAAATGATACGGGTAGTGGCAGCAACCCGAACGATCCATATGCATTGCAACGTCTCTATCTTGCGCCCGGCCCGCAACACTTGAGTGGTGAGGAGGCATTAAATTATGTGCGTTCGCGGCATGCCGACCTTGTTGGCGATATCGGACGTACGCAGCGTCAACAACAGATATTGGGCGCGCTCAAGAAAAAGCTCACTGTCAATAGCATTCTGAGTAACCTGTCACAACTCTTCAAGGATCTCAAGGGTCAAGTTTACACGGACCTGAACGAGCAGGAGATGATCGCTTTTGCTAATTTCGGGCGGAGCCTGGCTGACTCAGCGATCCAGCGTGTTACGCTTGGACCTGGGCAAGGTAGTTCCAACTTTGGCAGCTACCAGAATGTGTATGATCCGTTGCTGCACTCGAATCAAAGCGTGATTGTGCCAAATTGCGAGACGATACAGCCGAAGATAACCAGTATTTTTGGGCTGGGTAGTGGATGTAATGTGAATGGTTGATATAAAACACATGCATTGCAAACATAAAATGTTTGCAATGCATGTGTTTTATATCAACCAGTATTTTATCCCCAATGTTGTCGAATGCGTGGCAATATCTCTTTTGAGTAGAGCTGTAAGAAGCGGGACTGATCGTCACCTGGGGCGTGGAAGATCAAGTTTGTGAAGCCGAGTTCGATATACGGGCGGATCTGCTCGATGTGCTCTTCGGGATCGTTGGAGACGAGCCAGCGTCGATGTGCTTGGTCGGCGACTGTCTCCGCGCGACGCTCCATCTCGCGCGCGTCGTGAATTTCTGCTTTGTCCTCGGCTGGTAGCGCGAGGGCGGCCCAAATGCGTGTGTCGGCCATGGCACGGTCGCGGTCGGTATCAAAGGAGACCTTGATTTCGATGGTGCGCTCGATGGAACTGGGGTCTTTACCAGCCGCCTTTGCACCCTCCTCTACGGCTGGCAGCAACTGATCGCGATAGAGTGCATCGCCTTTGCCGGATGTGCAGATGAAGCCATCACCGGCGCGGCCAGCGTATTTTGCCGCGACAGGCCCACCCGCACCGATGTAGATTGGCACAGGTTGTTTGGGCTTGTCATAAATGGTGGCGTTCAGCGTATGATAATACTCGCCATCGAAGGTCACGAGGTCCTCGGTCCAGAGTTTCTTAATCAGCGTGACTGCCTCGCGCAGTCGTGCTAAACGCTCTTTAGCGGGCGGCCATTCCGCGCCTGTCACAGCAACCTCGTTTAGTGACTCGCCTGAGCCAACGCCTAAAATGATACGACCTGGATTGAGGACGCCCAACGTGCCAAATGCCTGTGCAATGACTGCTGGCGGATAGCGGAATGTTGGCGTGAGGACGCTGGTGCCAAGTTCGATGCGCTGTGTGCGTTCGCCCACGGCTCCTAACCATACAAGCGCGGACGGTGCGTGACCGTTCGTGTGACGCCACGGCTGGAAGTGGTCGCTAATCCAGACGCTATCGAAACCGACCTGTTCGGCCTCAACCGAGAAGTCAATCAGTTGACGAGGCCCAAACTGTTCTGCCGAAGCCTTGTATCCCAGCTTTAAGGGATGATTTGCCATAATAATCTCCTGTATCGTAAATGGCGATGTACGTTTGTGAGGAAGGTATAACCATATGCGTTGTGACCTTTCTGCTTTATTCTATCATCTGGGAAGGAATTCATGTTGACGCGATAATGCTGTTTCACGAACTCTTGGATACGGTCCCTACCTTAGGCGCATATGCATTCTTTCGTGAAAACGCAACACATCTAGTCTCTACAATGCGCATGCGCATTGTAGAGACT
>CAXTUE010000699.1:0-2448 GCA_964247355.1 uncultured Ktedonobacteraceae bacterium
TTCTGTACATAAAGGGGATAGTTGATGGTTGTATCGGGCAAAAAGCTATCTAACTTGACGTTGAGATTTTGACGTATGGCTCCTTGCGCATCAACGATTTGCATTGTTCCATAGGGTTTAAGTAGCGATGTTCCTGTATTGCTCAGGTGTAAAAGAAGATTTTGATAGCCATTCGCTCCACCTGCTTGTATGTCAGTTAGCTCAAGCTTGTCTGCTTGTGGACCTGCTATGTTGAGTTGCACTGCAACAATGGTGAGGCTTTGCACATCTACATGAAATGTACTTTTTTGCTGTGTGCTAGCCTGGACAACGCTTTTTGCCACAATGCCGCCAATATGTAGACCAGGGCGCGCACCGTTAGGAATGTTTACCGAAAACAGAACGGTTTGACTCTGCCCAGGAGTAAGTGTAAGTTGTTCCTGGGTCAGGTGTAGCCAGGAGCCAACATCATGACTTGGTACGTCTTGCGCATTATAAACCAGACCACTGTTCTGACCTGTCGTCGCATCTACTGGGTAGAGTGTGACCGTTCCCGTTGCGGAACCAGTATTCTTGATGCGAATGCCGTTCTGCACAGTTGCATCTGGCTTGCCATCAAGAATAAAATACGACTTCGTAGCTATATTCGTTGGATCGGAGTGTAAAGGCTGAACGCTAAAACTTGTTCCTACACCTACTGCATGTATGGCATGAATTTCAAATGCCATTGTGTATGTGAGGACTAATGTGATAAGCAGAGCGAGTAGTGGTATTCGCAACAGTATTTGAGCGCGAAAAGAAAAGAACGACCTGTACATATTCCACGTTCCCCCAATAAAAACACAAATCTTTAGATAAGATGTATGGAAGGAAGCTCTGCTGCTCCCTTCCATACGTTTAGTATAGACCTGTCTAAAAAGGCCGCTTACGGGCCGCTTACGACTGCAACCGTGATTGTGCTGCTATAACCCGATGCCGAGGCATAGGTGTTCGCAGGAATAGCGATAGAAATCGTTGGTGTAACGGTAAAACTGCCCATACCAGTGCCAGCATCAGCACTAAAGAACTTTACCGCGCTAGGAGCCGTTGCTGCTGCTGGCAGAGCAAGCGGATAGGAGACAGTGCTGTTATGTGGATCAGTACATGTCGTTGACGCTGCACATGCAGTCTCAACAGACTCTATTCTTGATGCATTTGCTGCCAGACTATGTGGACTACCACCGCCAGTAGTAAAGGTCGTAGAGGTAATCGTTAGGTTCCAACCATTACCTGTACCTGTTGCATCGACAACTGTGGTTGGCAGAGTATAGTTCACATGTTGGTCTGTACCATTTAATGTGACCGCAGGGATAGTTGGCGCATTGATCGCCTCTGTTACGCTGCCCGCCCCATTAATCACCGTCGAGCCAGGACTTGAGTCGGCAAATGCGACCGAACTTGTGAAAAGTGCCAAAGTCAGCATAACGAGTGGAAGCGCGAGTAGTCGTAGGGAATGGATACGACGAATCATCATAAAAAATTCTCCTCAGTTTTTCTAGTGCTTGTGTAGACAGCCTTTCCTGCTAGACAAGCGTTTCTTACGTCAAAGAGACATAGCGCGTCTCTTCTATCCTCCTCTCCTAAAAAGTCAATCCTTTATCAGCATCCTTCGATATAAAAGTATCGGTGCAAGAACAAAAAAAAATAGGGAGACTACAGAGTCTCCCTATTTTTGTGCTGTAACTTACTGAGTATTTACGTTTTGCAGAAGGTCCCACGGTGTAATAATGGCAAGTGGTGGCTCGGTGCGTTTACCTGTGTTCGTAACAACAATCGCGAGCAAACGAGGATGTGGGCGAGCGAGTGTTGTTGAAAATGCTTCCCGTGCATCGTCAACAATAGCATTGCGCGCCATGAAAAGAGCATTGTCAGGATGCTCGTGAGCTAATGCATCGCCAACCTTCACGTTCGCTACATTCATCTCTGTCCGTTGTTGTTGTGCTAGCCAGAGTGCAATGCCTTCGATGCTCAACAGTGATAGACCACTTTGAGTTTGCACAACTACCTGCGAAAACTCGTTGTTTTTTATGTACCCTAACGCCTCTAACAGCAAATCCTCTGTTGAGAAGACGTGTACCTGTTTCTGAAATGTTGGTAGCAGACGCTTCGGCGCGGTGATGCTCTCAACAATATGTGAAAACTGTGTTATCGTGGCCTCTGTCGGTTCAGCGATTACCTCTTGCGGATAGGTCTGGTTATGCACAATCGCATTTCGCAAGTCGCCATATTCCTTGAGGTCCGCAAGATAACGCCTCACTGTACTATGTGTTGTCGAAACAGTCCGAATAAGTTGATAGAAGGGCAAGTTCGAGTCGGAGTCGCTGTGTTCACGTAAGTAGCGCGAAAGCTGATTATAGAGCTGGATGAACTGTTGAGCGCGATCCATCACACCTTCTCTTTTTGAGTACTTCGTAGGGACCGCATTCATCA
>CAXTUE010000700.1:0-2437 GCA_964247355.1 uncultured Ktedonobacteraceae bacterium
GACGTTGATTTGCGCACTGCCAACATAATGCGTGGTTCCATTCGTGCCGCTAGCCGAGAGCGTGAAGGAGCCTAGTGCGATGTTAGAGAGTGTATACTTACCATTGGGGTCCGCAGTCGCTGTTGCTACCTGAGTTCCGGCAGAGGTTGCAAGAGTAATGGAGGCACCGGCCAGTGCTATAGGTTGAGAACAGGCTTTGTCACTACAGATATTGACAACACCGCTGACTGTAAAGCCTGTGACCGTGACCGTGATGGGAACGATTTGTGAGTTGTTCCCGATTGATGCATTGTTGTTCGCTGTAAGCGTCACATTCGTTTTGTAGCTGCCAGGAGCAAGCGAAGTTGCATTGACGCTCACGCCAACCGAGGAGCCATTGCCATTGTCAGTACCGGACGGTGGTGACACAGTAAGCCAACTTGCACTGCCTACATCGCCTGACGCATTCCATGTGATGGGGCGCGCGCACGCTCCTGTTTCGCGTACAGGAAACGTTTGTACAGGTGTGACCTGTCCCTCGACAACGGAGAACACAAGATTGGCAGGAACAGGCACCATTTGACAGGGTGGTTGTACGACGAGAGTGATCGAGAACACCTGTGGACTGCCCTGAGCAACGACACCTGCCGTATCGGATGCGCTGATGGATACTTGTGCCGAATACGTTCCAGGTGCCAGGTTCGCGGTCGTTGTGCTAATGTTTAGTGTGTTGGAGAGGCCGCCTTGTCCGAAAGAGCCTGAAGTCGAGGAAAGCTTCAACCAAGGCGCGGCAGGAGAGACGCTCGCGGTCCATGAGAGTGGCCAGCTACAGTTGCCGGACGCGGACACCGTCACATTTTGCGGTGCAGGATCACCATTGCCCTGTATCGTATTAAACGCGAGCGCGCTAGACGAGGGTTGTACGAGTGCGCAGGGCGGATTGACCTGCAACTGTACCGCGACATTCTGCGGACTGCCGGTTGCTAACTGACCGTTTGTGTCCATGCCTTCTAATGTCACTTGCCCATTATACGTGCCGGGAGTGAGGCCAGTAGAGACGGCAAGTACTGTCAGAGTGGCGGTTTGGCCTGGATTGATTTTTCCACCTGTCGGAGACACGCCAAGCCATGTATTTGCCAACTGACTCACTCTTGTATTCCATTGCAACACACTCTGACCCGAATTTGTAATCAGCACAGTTTGGCCCGATGAAACAGGTTGTCCTTGCACAGTACTGAAACTCATCGTAAGTGGTGCCGCACCTAACACCGGTGCTCCAACTGGCGGCGGTTTTTGCACAGTTAGTGCGACACTTACCGTCTGCGTATTCCCCTGTGTATTAGTATCTTGCGCGGACATAATCGTAATCGTGCCGACATACGAACTGGGGGGAAGGTTCGCCGTATTAACACCCACCGTGATTACTGAATTGTTGCCCGTTTTTGTCGAACCACTACTAGGACTAATCGTTAGCCAACCGGCGGATGTCGTTGCATTCCAGCTTATGGGTGATGTACAGCTAGCTGTTGTACTCACATTAAGAGATTGATTGCTTGTATTGTTACTATTTGCCACAGCCGTAAATGTCATTCCGCCCGTACTCAAGCTTAACCCACAATGCTGCTGCACTGTGAGCGAAACGCTCACGGTTTGTAGACCATTGATCGTCTTAGGATCAGCCGATGAGAAGACCAGCGAATCTGTATAGGCTCCCGGCAGGATATTCTGACTATTGACATTCACAGTCACGTTTTCTGTCTCACCTGGGGCGATGGTACCTGATGTGATACTGGTCGAGAGCCAGTTGGCAGTAATGCCGGGAGTGCTCATTGGCGTGTCTTGATTGGCGGCAACTGTCGATGAATTATTCGTGAGCGACCACGAAAGCGGCGCATGTCCAGGATTGCTCACAGCGAGTACCTGATTGTTATTTGCAACCTGTGCGCCATCTTGCGCGGTAAAAGAGAGCACGGCAGGCATAATCGAGAGCACCGCACCGGTATTCGCGGGCAACGCTAGCACCGTCATCTGCACCTGTAGCGTTATTGGAGCACCCACATTCGACGAGAACGAAATCTTGCCAACCTGGGGACCAGGAGGTAGTGTGCCACGCTCAACCGCGATAGAAATAGTTTGTGTACTACTAAACATTCCCTGATTAGGAGTAAGTACCAGCCACGGTTTATTGCTACTGGCGGCCCATGTGATCGCGCCGCTCGCGTTCGCATCGTTTGAGAGTGTAAAGGGCTGTATGGTATTTGAGCCTTGATAGCCCGCTCCGAGGTCAAGCATAGTATCTTTAATAATTAGATGCGAGGGCTTTGTCGGTCCTGCATGAATAATTTGTAGTGTTGCGTTTGCGGTGTAGTGCGTTTGTACGTCCTCCGCATCTACAGTATGAAAGCCCGGTCCGCCCCAGCCATCAAGCGTGACAATAGTCCATGCCGTAGCGTTGCCA
>CAXTUE010000701.1:0-2428 GCA_964247355.1 uncultured Ktedonobacteraceae bacterium
GATGTATTTATGGCGGGCGGTTGTGGTTTGCCTACCGCACTACATGCAGTACAGCGTGGAGATGTGACCTTTGGCGATACCGTCGTTGTGCAGGGTGCGGGTCCAGTTGGACTATGCAGTGTCGTGTTGGCGCAACTACAGGGAGCAAGCAAAATTATCGTCGTCGGCGGTCCGGCACACCGCCTGGAAATAGCACGCGCGATGGGTGCTGATGTGACCATTGATATCGCCGAACATAACCAGGAAGAACGATTACAGCTTGTGCGCGAGGCAACAGCAGGACGGGGGGCAGACGTGACGATTGAGGCCACAGGCGTACCAATAGCGGTCGCGGAAGGACTGCGCTTTACCCGTGATGCCGGTACGCTTGTTGTAGTAGGCCAATATACTGATCATGGCCCAGTCACAATCAACCCCCATACCGAACTCAATCGGCCTCATATGCAGGTACGTGGTTGCTGGGGCAGCGACTTCGGGCATCTCTACCGTGCCGTGCGTACCATAGCACGACACGCCGAGCGTTTTCCCTGGCGTTCAATGATCAATGGCCGCTATAGCTTAGATGAGGCTACTCAAGCGTTACAGGCGACCGAACGTCAGGAGAGCATCAAGGCCCTCATCTTACCAAATGGTCCAATATAACAAGACGATGGTCAATCATTCTTGCCGCGTCTGCGGCAAGAATGATTGACCATCGTCTTGTTATATCTCTAACCCTCGACGATATCAACCGCGATAATAGTATCGCCGGGTTGACGGTCGCGCTGTGGGTCGCGCTCACGAATAGCGTTGAGCGTCTCAAGGCCCTGCGTCACCTGCCCAAAGACACCGTGCTTGCCATTCAGGTGCGGTGTTGGACCGTAGGTGATGAAGAACTGACTTCCATTGGTATTCGGACCAGCATTCGCCATTGACAGGATACCAACCTTGTCGTGCTTGAGGTCGAGCGCACTGGCCTCGTCGCGGAACTTGTAGCCAGGACCACCAGTTCCCGTTCCTGTTGGATCGCCACCCTGCACCATGAAGCCTTTGATGACGCGATGGAAGGTTGTGTTGTTATAAAAACCTTCGCGGGCAAGAAAGACGAAATTGTTGACAGTCACTGGTGCTTGACGTGCGAACAGCTCGATTTGAATATCGCCTTTGCTCGTATGCATGATCGCCGTGTACTTCTTTGACGGGTCGATCTGCATCTCCGGCTGTGTTTTGTATTGGTTTGCCACGAAATTTCTCCTCATATAGGTGTAACAACATGTCACACTGGCGGGACAACAGCAACGTTATCCCTACAGCACTTTTCGAGGATTACGCCTGCACCACGATCACATGATTCATGACATCAGGAGTAACACTCTTGGTAGACGCATCATCGCCGGGACCTTGAATCTTTTTCGCGATATCAAGTCCCTGCACAACACGTCCAAAGAGATTATACGACTTCGGCAGAGAAGTATCATCACCCGTGCAGATGAAGAATTGGCTACCATTGGTATTCGCACCTGAATTTGCCATTGCAAGCGTACCGTCAGTATAGGTTCCCTGTACAGGCTCATCGTTGAATTTATAGCCGGGACCGCCCGTACCACGCTTGTTTGGGTCCTTACCGAGTGGGTCGCCAGTCTGAATAATGTGCAGTCCTGTCCCTGTTTGAAGAACGCGATGAAAAACCATGCCGTCATAAAACTTGTTTTGTGCCAGGAATACGAAGTTATTGACCGTGTTGGGGGCAAGGCTTGGATTGAGTTCGACCACAATCAGACCGCGATTCGTGTTGATGCCCGCGCAATAGGTTTTCTTGGTGTCGATGCTCAATGCTGGCGCGCTCGTATAGCTATGTTTTGTCGCATTATAAGTTGTCGCGTCAGGTGCTGGCGATGCATCGGTAATCTTACTAACAATACTCGATGCCGCACACACAGAGGCCACGGGTTTTGTTTTCGCGACTGGCTTTGGTAGAGCAAATGGTCCTAAGTGATAGTAGGACATGACGAAGATGCTGAGACCAACAATAAAGAGAACCGTGAACGTTGTTGCCCACGGATAGCGTGCAATACCGCGTGCTGGCGGTTTATAGCCAGGAGAACGTCGTATCGGGCGTTCCTTGACCTCAAGCGTTGGTAGTGGAGTGGCGTGAGCCTTTGCTATTTCTGCCGCTCTTTTGGTAGCGGCTCGTTTTGTCGTCTTTGGCATAAAATTTCTGTAAATGCTCCTTTTTGTTACGCAGTCGTTCTTCTGACTTCCGTTACCCTTAAATCGTTTCCGCTATAATAACGTTCTCATCCACTTGGGTCAAGTCCTCCTGCATAAAGTAGAGAGCAATTTATCAAATGTAGTGAGCAATTATGCATCTTCACGAACTACTATAGATACACCGACGTAGGGACCGCCTTCATCAACTCCGTGGTGGCGCACGTACAATGACAGGCGG
>CAXTUE010000702.1:0-2424 GCA_964247355.1 uncultured Ktedonobacteraceae bacterium
ATCTACGCCCAAGCTGTTGGTTACGGCTCAGGGGGCTAGCACAGGTCGCGATAAGGTCGCCGATACCAGCGAGTCCCGCGAAGGTCAGGGGATGCGCCCCCGCCGCGATACCGAGGCGTGAGATTTCGGCTAAGCCACGCGTGATAAAAGCTGCCTTTGCGTTATCGCCATAGCCCATGCCATCGTTGAAGCCCGCCCCGATAGCAATAATGTTTTTCAAGGCACCGCCCAGTTCGACGCCAACGACATCTTGCGTAGTATAGACGCGCAGGTGATGAGTGCTAAGTAACTTTTGCACCTCGGCGGCAACAGCAGAGTCTTGTGCCGCAACAACGGCGGCGGTCGG
The DNA here is from genome assembly GCA_964247355.1 of uncultured Ktedonobacteraceae bacterium. Taxonomy (GTDB): domain Bacteria; phylum Chloroflexota; class Ktedonobacteria; order Ktedonobacterales; family Ktedonobacteraceae; genus JBBQVS01. The sequence goes on from CAXTUE010000702.1 coordinate 347, forward strand.
CTTTTCCTCAGCGACCTCACGAGCAATGTTTGGACCACTTAAGGCCGCGATACGTGTGTGAGATAATGGTATTTCCTCGGCGATAACCTGTGTCATACGTTTCAGGGTACTAATCTCGATGCCTTTGCTGGCACTTACCAGTATTGTGCCTGAAGCGAGATATGGTGCTAAGAGACGTACGTTCTCACGCATACGCTGCGAAGGTGTCACGAGGAGGAGCATATCCTTGTGCTGTGTGGCTTCCGCGATATCCGAGGTGACTGAAAGCGTCGAGGGGAAGGGGAAGTCGGGCAAAAAAAAGCGGTTCTCTTGCTGCTGATGCATCGCCACGACCCGCTCTGGGCGATGCTCCCACAGCGTTGTCACAATGCCTTTGCGCGCTAGGATGAGGGCGAGTGTAGTACCCCATGCTCCACTGCCGATGACGCCGACGAAAATCATGCGTTTACGTATCTCCTATACTACTCGCTAGCGAAAAAAATCTCCCAGCTCTTTATAATGCTTAACACCAAATTTTAGTCGAACGTGATTCTTTCCAAAAAGACGTTTTAGTTCTGCTTCATGACGTATAAAACCTGAAGGTGCTTGTTGCCGCATACAAATACATACTTTGAAAATAATATTTTGTTGGATACGCTCTGCTCTTAATATTTGCTTTACCTTGCTATGTGTGCTGATTATCTGTTCTTTTGCATCGTCAAGTCGTCCACCCTTTAATTCCAGAAAGCAAAGAACTTCATCTTGCTCGACCTCTTTCGTATAAATAACAAGGCAATCACAAACCTTTAAATTAATCATATCAAGCGCATAGCGGCCTCCAACGCTATCTATACGAAAAAAGTGTACGATTTCATCCGATTTTCTTTCCATGCTAACCGTTAAACCAGACTCCGTAATGCTTGTACCTGCCATTAAACACGACGAAAGTTTTTGCTTGAGAAATACAAGCAATGGTTTCTGAACCACACCATTCTCCTCACTACAACGCAAAATAAATATTAGAAATGCGGTCTGACACCTCGCCAAATGTATTCAAATCTATAAAGCCCTCTTCGCTGAACACATCTTTCGCTGTACCCTCACCAAACCCATAGACAGCTACTTTTTCTCTTGATATAAATGCATCGGTTCGTTTTAGGAAAAAGGCGTCCTTAACAGCTTCTTTATCGTCAATCGTACTAGCCTTTATTAGATTGGTTAGATGGTCTGTTATGTATGGACTATGGGTGGTTAATAGTACATTTAGTCCCGCATTAACGAGCATTGCGAGAAACTCTATCATCTTTGCCTGTGCTTCGGGATGAAGGTTCATCTCAGGCTCATCTATAATGAGCATTTCGTTAGGTTTAGCAAGAAGACGCAAATAGAGAACTAGTGAGAAAAGTCCTTTAACCATTGAAGATGCAGTAGAAACCTCAAGACTAACTTCTTGTAAAGGTTGAAAAAGAACTTCTCGTCTGGGGTCCGGTTCTGGTGTAGAGAAATCTATGCCTCCTGCTAATATTTGTTTTTCTAACACTTCAGCAAAGCGTATGTATCGTTCGATTTTTGTGTCGTTACTAGCATCTTTCTCCCTCTGAGATTTGGCTTCTGCTCTGTACTCAAAAGCATTATCAAGCATCCATGAAAAAGACTGGACAGGTGCAGGAATGCTATTACTTCGTAGTGGACTCAGGTTATTTTGCTGTACTAGCCTATTAATTCTAACATCAAAACGATCTATTGCAGGACCTGATCTCTCAGTAGGAAACGCAATCATTTGAAAGTAGAGAGACTGCCGAAAAGCACTAAAAACAAAGGTAATTAGTCGCTCTCTAATTTCTTGAAGAGGAATTTTCTTCGCTAGTTGTTCTCCTGGTTTTTCGGCATCTTGTATTTCAGCAGAGGTATAGGCAAAAATTTTATTATCACCAGTTTGTTTGCGTATAGTTAATAATGATCCTCGTCGTCCAATATTATTTCGTTGAGAGTATTGCATTATCTGACGTAAGAACTGTGTCTTAGTTTCTTCTAAAGTTAATGAGATATTTAAACTATCGAAGAGAGCTAGTTGCGTACCTAAACATGTTCCTATCCAA
>CAXTUE010000703.1:0-1234 GCA_964247355.1 uncultured Ktedonobacteraceae bacterium
CTACACAACAGGTGGACTTATTATTGGTGAATATGTAAGTATTTCGGCTGGCGCATGGCTAGTAACTGGTACACATGACATTGAAGACCCTGATTTTCCCGCATACTTTAAGCCTATTGTTATTGGAAATCATGTTTGGATAGGTATGCGAGCCACGATATTAGCCGGAGTGACCATCGGTGAAGGAGCTGTCGTGATGGCAGGTGCTGTTGTGACACGCGACGTTCCACCATACGCAATTGTAGGAGGAGTGCCCGCAAAAGTTGTAAAACAGCGTACATTAAGAGAACTGTCCTATTCGCTCACTCATCAATCGCTTGAATAAGAAATACTGCTTAATTACGGTAGTGCAGTGTAAAGAGAAAGCTCCCATGTTAGGGATAGATTACGAAAATCAGTTTATTGGTGAATACTTTCACATAAGAAACAAAGAATATTTACCGTTTCACCATCAAAACAATTACTAGAAACGTAGTGGCACTTGTTACAATTGTCGTGTTAAACAAATTAGTTATAAAGGATGTTTTATATGAAGAAATCGTTAGAGAAACAAAATATTACGCCTCTCGAAACCATCTATACTACTGGTACCTATTTACAATTGCATCCTGAGTGGCACACGGAAGAGTCACCCTGGAAGGCTGCACAAATCCTACATATGCTTAAGAGGCAGTCTCTTTCGCCTCACTCGGTTGTTGATATCGGTTGTGGTGCAGGAGAAGTGCTGCGACAACTTCAACAAAACTTGGGGAGAGACTGTGATTTTCGTGGCTATGATATCTCGCCTCAAGCCATTGAATTAGCGAAACAGCGTGAGAATGAGCACCTGCACTTTGCAGTCGCGGATTTTCGTAAAGAGGTTACTTCGCCAGCCGATCTTCTCCTCATGATGAATGTGTTAGAGCACATCGAAGATCGTTTTGGCTACTTACGTGACATTAAAGGAAGAGCTGAGTATAAATTATTTCATGTGTTGTTGAACCTCTCCGTGCAGACCGTCATGCGCAAAAACGGTCTTCTCCACGTGCGAGAGCAGTATGGGATAGTGAACTACTTTACAAAAGAGTTACTGCTACAGACGCTGCGTGATGCTGGCTATGAGATTGTAGATTACTTTTATACCACAGGTAGTACAGATTTGCCTTCACGAGAGTTCAATCGGAATTTACTGCGTCTGCCCCGTAAGATGTTGTTTGCGGTGAATAAAGACCTCGCCGCTAGAGTACTGGGTGGC
>CAXTUE010000703.1:1244-2421 GCA_964247355.1 uncultured Ktedonobacteraceae bacterium
GAAGAAAACGAGGCTAGCATCATGTCACTTCGACAAAAGCGCCCTGGGGCTGTAGTGCTTGGCAGCGATTTCAAGGCACTGGGAGTTGTGCGTAGTTTGGGGCGCAAAGGTATCGCGAGTGTTGTCATAGACAATGTGCCTCGCTCTGCATGGTTTTCGCGCTATGTAACGAAACGAATGTATTGGGATGGTCCGATGGAGGGGGAAGCTTTTTTAAGCTTTCTCCTCAGCATTGGCAAAGAACTTCATCTAGAGCAATGGCTACTCTTCCCTTTACAGGACGAGGTAGTAGAATTTGTTGCCCGCAATGCGGTAACGCTGACGAATATCTACCAACTTGTGACGCAAGACTGGAACATACTCCAATGGGCGCAAGACAAACGTCGAACCTATTGGATGGCTGAAGAGGTGGGGGTTGCGTATCCTAAAACGTGGTATCCCACTTCCGAAGAACAACTCAAGACAATGAATATTGTGTTTCCCGTTATTATTAAGCCCGCCGTTTCAATACGCTTCCAACATGCGACACGGCTCAAAGCGTTACCAGCCAGTAATTACGAAGAACTGCTCGTACAGTATCGTTTAACTGCAAGCATTATTAGCTCTGATGAGATTATGATTCAGGAAATTATTCCTGGCTATGGAGCATCACAATTTTCAGTGGCAACCTATTGTAAAAACGGAGATGTATTGTTAAGCATGACGGCCAGACGTACCCGTCAGTACCCCATAGATTACGGGTTGGGAAGTAGTTTCGTTGAATCTATTGAGCAGCCAGAACTGTTAGGACCGGCAAAGAAACTGTTACAGTATATGCGGGTATCGGGGATGGTCGAGGTTGAGTTTAAGCTTGACTCACGAGATCAGCAGTATAAGTTGCTTGATATTAACGTTCGTCCGTGGGGATGGCATACACTCTGTATTGCTTGTGGGCTTGATTTTCCGTACATTCAGTATTGCGATGTGTTGGGACAAGTGCCTTCATTCGTAACACCGAACTACGACTACCGTTGGATACGGCTGATAACAGATATTCCAGCAGGGATACAGGAGATTCGCGCAGGTATCACGAGTCCATTCATGTATTTACGATCACTTATAGGGAAGACAACGTTCTCTGTTATGGATTGGCGTGATCCCGCACCAGGAATCGGTGATTTTGCAAGTGCATTGTATC
>CAXTUE010000704.1:0-2415 GCA_964247355.1 uncultured Ktedonobacteraceae bacterium
CAACATGTGATCGCGCGCGATGGTGGTATTGGTGTCATGCAACTTATGCCCTATACAGCAATGAGCATTAATAGTAGCACAGGGATACACCGAGACCCCTATAAATTATGGGACAACCTCAATCTCGGCGCGACCTATCTAAAATGGCTTTGGAACACATTTCACGGCAATCTCTATCAAGTTATCAGCGCCTACAATGAAGGCGGTTGGGCGGTGATGCATCGTGGCATCTTCAACTGGAACTACGTCAATAGCGTCATGTATCTCATGCGCACATTCTAGTACAACACTCGTGCTGTGTCGCTGGAGAACGAGGATATCTAGGTGCTAGATATCCTCTTCTTATTTTTGGCTTGACATTCCTTGTAGTGATATGTTACTCTCCTTCCATGAGAGACACACTGATAGACCAGTTCAATCCAATGCTGGCTACTGACCACCCTGGTAAATATCGAACACATGGTTTCGCCGCATAAGCCTGACGCAACTGCTTATGCGGCGGAAAGTGGCGTCAATGAAACACATGCTTACTTGCTTTTAAGAGTAAGCATTAGCTAAATGTGTTTTTCCTGAGCTGCTCTCCTCCTTTTTCTCACAGCTTGCATTTTCGCTTCTCTTCTCTGCATACGCTTGACGTTGGGCAATTTCCCCTTTTCGTTCCACTTGTTATTCCTAATGCAAGGAGAAGCATGTAGTATGTTGCTCGCGAATTTTTCTCAGGTTAGTAAAGACTTTGGTGGCAACCCCATCTTTCAAGACGTTGATGTAGAGATACTCAAACACGAGCGTATTGGACTCGTCGGAGAAAACGGAAGCGGAAAATCAACGCTTTTTAAGCTATTGGCGGGACTCGATACGCCAACACAAGGCACAATTACGCGTCGTCGCAACCTTACCATTGGCTATCTCACACAAGAGATAGATGAGGCGATGCTTGCAAAAACAATCTATGAGGCTGTCTCTGAAACATCGTCAGAGCTTGTCGAGCTACAACAACGGCTTGAGACGCTTGAAGAACAGATGTCGAGTCCGCTTTTTGCATCTAACGCGGACGCGATGACTCGCATTCTCGAAACATATAGCAAAGCACAGGAACGCTACGAAGCACTCGGAGGGTATACGCTCAATCATAAAGTTGAGGCTGTCTTAAATGGTTTGGGCTTTCCATCAAGCATGTATGAACAAGAGGTCGGTTCGCTCAGTGGAGGTGAGAAGAAACTTGTGAACCTGGCGCGTATCCTATTACAGGTGCCTGATCTCCTGCTTCTCGACGAGCCAGATAACCACCTCGATCTACAGGCAAAGGCATGGCTTGAGTACTATATTCAGGAATATCCCGGCACCGTGCTTATCATCTCACATGATCGCCATCTTTTGGATACCTCGGTCAACAAAATTTTTGAGCTTGAGGATGGCGAGATTTCGTCCTACACAGGGAACTATAGCTACTTTGTTGTAGAGCGACAGCGACGCCTGGAAAAGCTACAAGAGCTTTATACGGCACAACGCGACGAAATTAAACGCCTGGAAATTAGTATGCGGCGGCTTAAGGGCTGGGCAAAACAGAACTCCAAATTCGCGGGCAAGGCGGAATACATGGCGAAACGGGTCGAGCAGGCGCGTGAAGAGGCCGTGGACAGGCCAACTCTTGTTCGTGACCGTATCAAAGTGGGGCTTGATGCGGAACGCAGTGGAAAAAAGGTACTTGAAGTGAAAGGACTGAGCACCTCTTTTGACAGCTACACACTGTTTGAGCCATTCGATCTGACGATTCTCTATGGCGAATGTGTAGGCATTGTCGGTGCCAATGGGAGTGGCAAAACAACGCTCATGAAATCCATGATAGGAATTCTGCCTGCAACATATGGCACGGTGAAGATTGGAGCAAGTGTCGTAACAGGCTATTATGCTCAGGAGCAGGAAACACTTCCCTTTAAAAGTACACCACTAGATTTTGTGCGCAGGCTAAAAAATATGACAGAGGGACAGGCAGTTGCCTTTCTGCACACTCTGCTCTTCTCTTATGAAGATATTCACACTCCCATTGGCAAATTGAGCGGTGGCGAGAAAAGTCGTCTACAAATCGCACGTCTACGCCTCACAAATGCCAACTTTCTGCTGCTTGACGAGCCGACAAACAACCTGGACATCGCCTCAACAGAAGTTTTGGAGAAGGCTCTCGATATGTTTGAAGGCACCGTTCTTACAGTCTCGCATGATCGCTACTTTCTTGACAAAGTTACAACAACAACGCTAGCGATTGGCAATGACAAAAGAGTTCGCGTCTATCCGGGAAACTTTTCCTATTACATGGAGCATCAAGACGCTTTCAGTCGTCCTGATGACAGGAACCAGAGTACCTTTCACCAGGAGGTTTTTCAAAAGAGGACGATGTATGAGAAGCAATGCCTGTAG